>NZ_WVRJ01000005.1:0-284312 GCF_013110855.1 Ruegeria sp. HKCCD4884 | reverse complement strand
CCGCGAAGGTGGCCGCACCGTCGGCGCTGGCGTTGTGTCGAAAATCATCGAGTAAGGCGCGCTTGTCGCGCCTGGTTGCGGCAGGCGATTTTCCTCAGGAAAATCTGCCGGGAGCAACTCGGTAAAGAACTAAAGAAGGCCGTCCCAAATCAGGGCGGCCTTTTTCGTTTTCGGAAACGCCCGCCAAAATGCTACTCTCTTTCATATTGAGACATTGCAATTCGAAAGAGGTCATAAGATGCACGTATCGGCTCGTTCACTCTGTCTTGTCGCGGCACTCGCGTTTTCGTCTTCTTCGGCGGCGTCCCAACAAATCGCGGATCGCATCTATCTCGGCGGTCCAATTGTCACGATGAATGACAAAGGCCCCACTGCCGAAGCGGTCGCAGTCAAAGACGGACGCATACTGGCCGTCGGTTCACTATCTGATCTGTCCACACATCAAGGTGATGGAACGGAAACCTTCAACCTGAACGGACGCGCGATGCTGCCGGGCTTTGTGGACAGCCACGGTCATGTCGTCATGGGTGGATTGCAGGCTTTGTCCGCCAACCTCCTCGCGCCGCCGGATGGGGACGTCTTAGATATTGCGACCCTGCAATCAACACTGTCCAACTGGGCCGCTGAGAACGCGGAAGCCGTTGAGCAGGTGAAAATGATCATCGGCTTTGGCTATGACAATGCGCAACTGAAGGAACTGCGTCACCCGACACGGCAAGATCTGGACATGGTGTCCGAGGATTTGCCTGTGATCATCATTCATCAATCCGGTCATCTGGGGGTCGCAAATTCTAAAGCTCTTGAGTTGGCAGGTATCACCGCCGCTTCAGAGGCACCTCCTGGCGGGGTCATTCAGCTCGATGAAGCCGGAGAACCCAATGGTGTTTTGGAAGAATACGCGTTCTTTTCGGTCCTCGTTCCCATACTTGGAAATCTGGGCGAGGAGGGCTTGGCCGCCTTTGCCAAAGCCGGATCCGAGCTTTGGGCAAAGTTTGGATATACAACCGGACAAGAAGGCAGATCTTCGGGTGAGATTGTCGAGGTGCTCAAGAAAGTTGCAGCTGAAGATGGTCTGCCAATCGACGTGGTCGCTTTTCCAGATGTGCTGGAGTCGAGGGACTATATCGGAGAGAACACCTCGGCTGATTACGGTAACCGCGTCCGGGTCGGCGGCTGCAAGCTTACAATCGACGGCTCGCCGCAAGGTTTCACGGCGTTGCGGGACCGACCCTACTACAACCCAGTTGGAAACTATGCCGCCGGGTATGCCGGTTATGCCGCAATAACGATGGAGCAGCTTCAGGATGCGGTGAACTGGTGTTACGAGAGTGGCTTCCAGATCCTCGTGCATTCCAACGGCGAAGGGGCATCTGACATGTTGATCGCGGCCCTTGAAGAGGCGCAGATCAAATATGGTGACCCGGGCAATCGCCCTGTTTTGATCCACGGCCAATTTCTAAGAGAGGATCAGGTCGCCAGTTTTAAACGGCTGGGCGTGTTTCCATCGCTGTTCCCGATGCATACATTCTATTGGGGTGATTGGCACCGGGATCATACTGTGGGGCCGGTCAACGCTGACAACATCTCACCCACGGGATGGCTGCGAGAACGTGACATGATGTTCGGGACACATCACGATGCCCCGGTCGCATTTCCCGACAGCATGCGTGTACTTGCCGCGACCGTTACGCGTCGCACACGGTCGGGCGACATTTTGGGACCGCATCAGAGGGTCGACGTCATGACTGCCCTGAAAGCCATGACAATTTGGCCTGCCTGGCAGCATTTCGAAGAAGATGAAAAGGGCTCTATCGAAGTTGGCAAAGTTGCGGATTTTGTGATCCTGTCGGATGACCCCACAGCGGTCGACCCCGAAACGCTGGCAGAGCTTGAAGTGCTTGTAACTGTAAAGGGCGACGAGGTCGTCTATGAAGCAGATGAAGGCGTCCGAGAGGGTAACTTGCAGTTCTCGCCATTTTCAAACGACCCTGTGATTGCCCATCTTTTTCTGCATGCGGTTTATCAGGGCATGAAAGTTGAAGACCCATGGCTTGTAGGAAAGGAGCTTGAGTGAACGGCCCGACGAAACCAGAGGTGCGGGCACCAGTAAAAAAACGAACAAACCGATGTCGCTTTGTCAAAAGCGTCGTTCCAGCCCAAGCTCGAAATTGGTCTCAGTAAAACTACAGGCCGGGATGTCGGACTCCGTTCGGCTGTACTCAATCAAACCAAACGGGGAAAACCCGTTTCCAATGAACAGGTCGTTCTTTTCAATCCGTAAACGCGATCCCTAAGAGGTTTCGTTTGGTGTTATCGCGACGACTTATGGGGCAGAGACAAATGGCGAAGTTTACGGAGTGTTTTTTGGCCCGAACGCCCAAGACGTTGGTGGGATATTCCAAGCGTCCGGCGCCAACGGCGTATCGCATATCGGGTCGTTCGGCGCGGATTGATAGACGGAAAGGAGCCCTTTTTGTGAAGGGCTCCTTTCACCGTCGGTAAAGGGCTGAGCTACTGGCCGGTAATGTCAGTCTCGAAACTAGGACAACGCTGATTGTGCTGCTGCGCGTACAGCACGGATGTTCTCACCGTACACGTCCGGCTGGTCCACCGATCCACCTTTGAAAACAGCCGAACCGGCCACCAGTACGTCGGCACCTGCAGCTGCGACCAACGGGGCAGTTTTTGGATCCACGCCACCATCGATTTCGATATGTACCGGACGGTCACCAATCATTTCGCGCAGCTTGCGCACCTTGCCGGTCATATCGATGAATTTCTGACCTCCGAATCCGGGGTTCACCGTCATTACACAAACCAGATCGGTAAGATCCAGCAGGTGCTCGACCGCTTCTGCCGGCGTTCCGGGGTTCAGGGCGACGCCTGCTTTCATACCTGCCGCGCGGATCGCTTGCAGGGTGCGATGTGTATGCGGCCCCGCCTCGACATGTGCGGTCAGAATGTCCGCTCCGGCATCGGCATACGCCTGGATGTAAGGATCAACAGGGGTGATCATCAGGTGTACATCCATCACGGTTTTCACGTGCGGGCGGAAGGCTTTGACGGCGGGTGGGCCAAAGGTCAGGTTCGGAACGAAATGACCATCCATGACATCCACGTGGACCCAATCCGCGCCTTGTGCCTCGATGGCCTGAATCTCTGCTCCGAAGTTGGCGAAGTCGGCAGACAGGATCGATGGAGCAATCTTGATGGTGCGGTCAAAGCTCATGATGGCCTCGTATCAGAAAAAGAGTCGCCGAAGCGTATACCTGTGGGGCAGGGGGATGGATAGCCCCCGCAACGGCTGGTCCGTTACAAAACTTTCACCACGCTGACACATATCCGTTGAATGGCATCTGTAGCTGACCGCCAACATCATTTGGGGGTGGCACGTGCTGCATATCAAGAAACTGACCAAACGCTTTGGCGACAACGTTGCTGTGGATGCTGCGACGCTGGATGTGGACAAGCCTTGCATGATCGGGATTATCGGGCGGTCTGGTGCAGGCAAGTCGACCCTGCTGCGGATGATCAACCGACTGACGGACTCCAGCGATGGTCAGATCCTGTTCGAAGGTCGTGACGTGACCCAACTGAAGGGCCGCGAAAAGCGCGCCTGGCAAGCTGACTGCGCCATGATCTTTCAGCAGTTCAATCTGGTGCCACGTATGGATGTTGTTTCGAACGTTTTGCATGGCACGCTGAACCGCCATTCGACCCTGGCCACCATGTTCAACCTGTTCCCGATGGAAGACATCCATCGCGCTATCGACATACTTGATCGTCTTGGTATTGCCGAGCACGCACCGAAGCGCGCGGAGGCCCTGTCGGGCGGCCAGCAACAGCGCGTCGCTATCGCACGCGCCCTGATGCAGGACCCCAAGATCATTTTGGCGGACGAGCCCATCGCCTCGCTGGACCCAATGAACGCTCAGGTGGTGATGCAGGCGCTGCGCCGTATCCACGAAGAGGACGGTCGCACCGTCATCGCCAACCTGCACACGCTGGACACCGCGCGCCGCTATTGCGACCGCGTTGTCGGTATGCGTGACGGACGCATCGTCTTTGACGGGCTGCCTGAACAACTGACGACCGGTGTTGCCCGTGAAATTTATGGTGCCGATGCCAGCTTCTCGGAAGAGGCGACATCGACCGAGATCGAAACTCTGGACGCCACCCAGAAGGCCCTGATGGAAGCGGAAGCGACCATCTGAGCCACCAACCCCCTTTCATCGCCCGGCCCGATGAAAGGCCGGGGCAATCAAACTGGAGAGAGACAGATGAAAAAACTGATTGCTGCCTTTGCGGCGACAACTGCGTTGGCTGCACCGGCCATGGCACAGGACATCAGCGAATTCCGCATAGGCATTCTGGGCGGTGAGAACGCTCAGGACCGTCTGAACAACAACGAATGCCTGCGCGAATACACCGAAGAAACGCTGGGTGTTGAGACCAAGCTGTTTGCGCCTGCCGATTATAACGGTGTGATCCAGGGTCTGCTGGGCGGCACCATCGACATGGCATGGTTGGGCGCGTCGGGTTACGCCAAAACTTATCTGAGCGATCCCGAAGCGGTTGAGCCGGTTCTGGTTAAGGTAAACGTCGACGGCGGTTACGGGTATTATTCGGTTGGCTTTGCCCGCAAGGACAGCGGCATCACCTCGTTGGAAGACATGAAAGGCAAGACCTTTGGTTTTGGCGATCCGAACTCGACCTCGGGTTACCTGATCCCGTCCATAGAAATCCCGCAGGCCACCGGTGCCACCATGGACTCAGGCGACTACTTTGGTGAAGTGAAGTTCACCGGCGGTCACGAGCAGACCATCGTCGCGGTCAACAATGGTGACGTTGATGGTGGTGTTACCTGGGCCGATGGTCTTGGCAACTGGGAAGACGGATACAACTCGGGCGCGCTGCGCCGTGCAGTTGATGCCGGTCTGGTCGACATGAACGACATGGTTGAAATCTGGAAATCCAAGCCGATCCCGGAAGGTCCGGTTGTTCTGCGTACAGCGCTGCCTGCGGATGTCAAAGAGAAGATGACAGCCCTGATGGCTGGCCTGCACGAGAAAGACCGTGATTGCTTCTACGGCGTTGCCGCAGGTGAGGCGAAAGCGTTCGAGCCGATCACGCATGATGCCTACGAAGTCATCATCGAAGCACGCAAGCTGAAGTCCAACTAAGCCTGCATACCCAATGATCGGGGTCCGGTGAAAATCCGGGCCCCGTTTTTCCACCCAGGAGCATTCCATGACAGACCTGACCGCTGGGTCCCCGACCGTCGACCAGATCCGCGATGACTATACGGCGATGACGCGCCGCAAACGGGTCTATGGTGGTATCCTCCTGATCCTGTTCGTTGCCGTTATGGCCTCGGGCTTTCGTGTTGCTGACGACCGCAACGCTGGCAGTTTCCGCGATGGCTGGACGCGTATTTTCGACTACCCCGCTGAGGTTTTGGCCGAGGCGTGGGAAAAAATCGGCGCGCTGCCGGAAAACCTGGCCAAGTTTTTCCCCGCACTGATCGAAACACTGAATATCGCTGCCGCTTCGACCTTGATCGGTGCGATTGCAGGTACGTTTCTGGCCTTGATGTCGACGCGCGGCATGGCACTTTGGCCCGCCTTGATCCCTTTGTTTCGCCGAATTGCAGATGTGTGCCGTGCCGTCCCCGAGATTGTGATCGCACTTGTACTGATTTTCATCTTGGGCGGTGGTCCGGTGCCGGCAATGATCGCCATTGCTATTCACACAGCAGGTGCGCTGGGCAAGCTGTTCTCCGAAGTCAACGAAAACGCTTCGCTCAAGCCGGTCGAGGGCCTGCATTCGGTGGGTGCGAACTGGTCGCAACGCATGTATCTGGGCGTGATCCCACAGGTCGGTCCCAACTATGTCAGCTATGCGCTGCTGCGGTTCGAAATCAATATTCGCGCCTCGGCCATCCTGGGTTTTGTTGGCGCTGGCGGTCTGGGTTATGAGCTGCGCAACGCCATGTCCTGGGGGCAGGGGCGGTACGATGAGGCCGCGGCCATTTTCCTTCTACTTTTCGTAACAATCGTCGTCGTAGACCAGCTGTCTGGTGTCCTGCGCGACCGTCTGACTCATGGGTCGGAAAAAGGAACCTCGGTATGAGCACCTTCGCAACCAATCTGACCGTCGATGAGCTCAAAGCCGAAGCAGACCGTCTGTTCAGTCGAAAAAGACTGAAGAACTTCGGACTGCCCGCGCTGGTGCTTGTCTATCTGGTCTACGTCTTCTTCGCGTTTGACGTTCCGGGCCTTGCAGCGCGCGCGAATTGGGAAAACGGTAAGACACTGGTATCGGACAGCTACAGCTACAAGACGCATGTCGAGCGTGACAATCGAACCGGCGAAGTCTCGGCCGCGATCGAAGGCGAACGCAAGGGCGCGTATCCTGAAGGTCAGGCCCCGGACTGGGTGACGCTGGGCGAGACAACCGTGATCGATCTGGAAGACGGTCATGTCGTGCGGTTCGGGCCGGAAACGGTCGAGTATGACATCCCCGGTTATGGAACTGTTCGGGCAACACCCAGCCGGTCGGCTGGCGTACAGGCAGAGTTGCCTGCGGGTGACGTGCCAGAGTGGGTCAACGTTTCGAAGAACCGCTTGGCAATCAAGACGGATGCTGGCCGTCTGACCGTCACACGCAATCGGTCGGAAGTGTTTCGCTACTTCACCGGGTGGGAGCTGTTCTGGTTCACGCTCGACAGCCCCTATTACGGCAAGTCCTTCCCCGAACTGGCCGGGCGGGCGGCGTCGGGTGAGGCGGGTGCAATTTTTAATGACTTCTGGACCAACAAGATGTGGCGGCATCAGGATGTGGCCTGGGCGATCTTCGAGACGATCCTGATGGCGTTTTTGGGCACGCTGGGCGCGGCCATGGTCGCGTTGCCACTGGCCTTCCTTGCAACGCGCAACTTCAACCCGATGAAATCCATCCGCTTTGCAACGCGTCGCGTGTTCGACTTTGTGCGCGGTGTGGATGCTTTGATCTGGACCGTGGTGCTGGCCCGCGCCTTTGGTCCCGGACCTTTGACAGGCGCACTTGCCATTCTGGTGACCGACACCGGGACCTTCGGCAAGATCTTCTCGGAAGCGTTGGAGAATGTGGACCAGAAGCAAATCGAAGGCGTTCAGTCCACTGGCGCAAATGCGCCGCAGAGATATCGTTTTGGGGTCATTCCGCAGGTCACACCAGTGTTGCTGAGCCAGCTGTTGTATTTTCTGGAATCCAACACCCGCAGCGCGACGGTGATTGGCGCAATCACAGGCGGTGGCATTGGCCTTCTGCTGACGCAGGCGATCATCACGCAAAAGGATTGGGAAGAGGTCGCATACTACATCATCCTGATCATCCTGATGGTCATGTTGATGGACTGGTTCTCGGGCTGGCTGCGCAAACGGTTGATCCAGGGCGAAACGGGCAAAAAACGCAAACCGCGTGACGCTGCGCGCAAAGCATTCTTGCTACCCTGAGCCGAGTTGGGACACACAATGGCACGACTGCGCGCAGATCATCCGTTTATTCACACAAATTGTCAGATCACCAACAGCAGCTTTGGCGCATATGTCGAGATTGGTGCTGGCAGCCGAGTGGCAAACTCGGTTTGGGGCGACTATTCCTATTGCGACCGGACCTGCGATATTGCCAATGCCGAAATTGGAAAGTTCGCAAATATAGCAAGCTTCACTCGTATCGGAGCGACAGATCACCCGATGGACAAGGCTTCGCTGCATCATTTTCATTATCGTTCAGCCGACTATTGGGACGATGCTGAAGATGACGCGGATTGGTTCGCTCATCGCGCCAGTCGCACCGCCCGGATCGGGCATGACACCTGGATCGGACACGCTGCGATTATCAAGCCCGAGGTCACGATCGGTAATGGTGCCGTGGTCGCCTCAGGTGCGGTGGTTACCAAAGACGTACCGCCTTACACGATTGTTGCAGGTGTCACGGCTCAGGTGCTGCGCAACAGGTTCCCCGAGGGCGTCGCGGACAGGATGGAACAACTTGCGTGGTGGGATTGGGAAAACGCCAAGCTTCGCGCGGCTTTGCCGGATTTTCGCACCCTAAGTGCCGAAGCGTTTTTGGAAAAGCACGCGTAACTCTGTTCTCGCAGATCCAAGAGCCGAAAACCCCTTTTGGGGGTCTATTCTTCGTTCAGGGTCAGCGTGACCCGCTCACCCGCGAAAACGGTTCGCCCATATTCAACCGGCTGGCCATCTGGATCGGCGTTCACGCCGACCGAGAACAGAACCGGAGCCCCCTCGGACAGTTGAAGCTGCAGGGCTTGTGTTGCCGTTGCCCCGCGTGCTGTCAAACGGGTCGAGATGCGTGTGTAATCCGCGATGCCGCTGGCTTGCAGAGCTTTTGTAACCGATTGCGTTTCAGTCAGTGTCTGCAACAGGTCGGGGAATCGCGCGGCTGGAAAAACGCTTTGAAACACGGCCACAGGCTGCCCGTCCGCCAATGACAGACCGTCATAGACATGCACTGGATCACCTTTGTCCAAACCCAAGGCTTCTGCTTCGGCTTCATCTGCCGCGCGTGTGGTCAGCGCGAGGATTTTTTTGCCCGGCATCTTACCGCTGGCCGAGATGTTTTTGTGGTATCGCACCCTTTTGCCGATTGGATAATCCGTGGGTCGCGCCGCCACGAACACGCCTGCGCCGCGCCTGGCGTGGACCAGACCTTGTTCTGACATGTCTGCCAGCGCGCGCCGCACAGTGTGGCGATTGACGCCATGAGTGGCAGCCAATTGTGCTTCGGTCGGCAGGCGATCTCCGGTTTGATAGCGCCCTTCGGCGATGTCCGAGGTCAGGCGCAGGGCGATGCTTTTCCAGATCGGCGTTTTGCTCATGTCATCAAATCTTCACACCATCGCGGATTGCGACTCGGATGCCTAAGGGGTAATATTTGTCTAGTTGTATAGTTCATGTAGACAACCCGGCCAAGAGGCTTTGATGACAAATCAGACAGAAATCGCGACGCAGGCTCGGAAGGAATGGATGGGTCTGCTGGCCCGCGCGCCGGACGATGCTTTGATGACGCTATGGGATGGCATTCAGGACCGCCCAAGCTTTGAATGGCTGCGCAGCCCCGAAGTGGGCGGCGTCATGGTGAGAGGTCGCACCGGAGCTACCGGAGCCCCCTTCAATCTGGGTGAAATGACCGTCACGCGCTGTTCGGTCGTGCTGCAGGATGGCACGGTTGGTCACGGATATGTGCAGGGCAGATCCAAGCCGAAAGCCGAAGCCGCAGCGTTGATTGATGCCATGATGCAGACGTCTTCCGCGGATGAGTTGAAGGCAAAGCTGATTAACCCGCTGCAGGCGCAAATGCAGAAGACAAAGACCGCACGCGCGGCCAAGGCAGCCGCGACGAAGGTCGAGTTTTTTACGCTGGTCCGGGGGGAAGACTGATGGCCGCGCAAACACAGTTTTCCGGGGGCTTTCAAAACGCACCTGTCCAGGCCGCCCACGCGTTCCGCGCTGCCATGACCGTCATGGCGCGCCCGGGTGATATTCGCACCCTCATGGGCAGTGAACCCCCTGCGCCTTTGTCCGTGGCAGCAGGCACGCTGTTGCTGACGCTGTGCGACCCCGAAACGATGGTGCATCTGGCCGGTGACGCTGATACCGATGCGGTTCGCAAATGGCTGACCTTCCACACGGGCGCGCCGATTGTGTCTGCGGGCAACGCTGATTTCGCCGTTGGTACGTGGGGCGCGCTAGGTCCTTTGAACGCCTATCGTATCGGGACGCCGGAATACCCGGACCGGTCTGCGACCCTAATTGTAGAATGCGACCAGCTTGAGCAAAGCGGTACCATTCTGAGCGGCCCTGGGATCAAGGACACCGCGCGGTTGTCTCTGCCGGATATTCCGGCGCTTCAGGGCAATGCGATGCTGTATCCGCTAGGGTGCGATTTCTTCTTTACCTGCGGTGACAAGATCGCGGCCTTGCCGCGCAGCACGCAGATCAGGACAGAGGGCTAAGCGATGTATGTAGCTGTCAAAGGGGGCGAAAAAGCCATCGAGAACGCCCATACGTGGTTGGCCGAAGAACGCCGGGGCGCAACGGATGTAGCGGAGCTGAGCCTAGAACAGATCCGCGAACAACTGAGCCTTGCCGTGAACCGGGTGATGGCCGAGGGGTCATTATTCGACCCCAACCTTGCAGCGCTGGCGATCAAACAGGCGCGTGGCGATCTGATCGAAGCGATCTTTCTGGTCCGTGCTTACCGTACGACTCTGCCGCGCTTTGGCTATTCCAACCCGGTCGAGACCTCTCAGATGGCGTGTGACCGCCGAATCTCGGCCACGTTCAAGGATGCGCCCGGCGGACAGGTTCTGGGGCCGACTTTCGACTACACCCACCGTTTGCTGGACTTCAAACTGGCTGCTGATGGTGAAGCCCCCAAGGCACCCGAAGGCGCGGCACGTCAGGAGC
Source organism: Ruegeria sp. HKCCD4884 (assembly GCF_013110855.1). Classification (NCBI taxonomy): domain Bacteria; kingdom Pseudomonadati; phylum Pseudomonadota; class Alphaproteobacteria; order Rhodobacterales; family Roseobacteraceae; genus Ruegeria; species Ruegeria sp. HKCCD4884. The sequence goes on along the minus strand of NZ_WVRJ01000005.1, from coordinate 273,837 downwards.
CCACGCCGCACATCACCGAATTCCTGAGGGGAGAGGACATCATTCAGGATGAACCCGCCAGCGATGACACCCCGGGGGACCTGACCCGCGAGCCGATGGAGTTTCCGTCAAACCGTCCCTTGCGCTTACAGTCGCTGACCCGCGGGGACGAGGGCTTTGTACTGGGCATGGCCTATTCCACCCAGCGCGGCTACGCCCGCAACCATGCGTTTGTCGGAGAGCTTCGGATCGGCAAGGTCGCTGTGGAAATGGAGATCCCCGAGCTGGGTTTCGCCATTGATATTGGTGAAGTCGAGCTGACTGAATGTGAGACGGTCAACCAGTTCACGGGCTCGAAGACAGAACCGCCACAGTTCACACGTGGCTATGGTCTGGTCTTTGGTCAGTCCGAAAGAAAATCCATCGCGATGGCTCTGGTCGATCGCGCGCTGCGTTGGGAAGAACTGGGCGAAGACAATCTGGGTGCACCGGCGCAGGACGAAGAATTTGTCCTGAGCCATGCGGATAACATTCAGGCCACAGGTTTCCTCGAACATATCAAACTGCCGCATTACGTCGACTTCCAGTCTGAGCAGGAGCTGGTCCGCAAACTGCGTCGCGAGGCTGAAGAACGCATTATGCCAAAGGAGGCCGCAGAATGAAGGCCGTCGTTTTTGACATCGGAAATGTGCTGATCCGATGGGATCCGCATCTGGCATGGTTGCACGAGATGGGCAGCCGCGAGGCCGTGGCCGAGTTCCTGACCCGCATCGATTTTCAGGATCGCAATCTGAGGGCGGATGGCGGCGAGAACTTCGCCGATCTGGCGTCAGAACTGGATGACGCCGAAGACCGGCAACGCATGAGTGTGTATGTTGAGCGTTATGCGATGACCGTTCCGCAAAAGATCGAAGGAACCTGGCAACTGCTCTATCGATTGAAGGAGCAAGGCACGCAGGTTCACGCAATTACAAATTGGTCGGCGGAAACATGGCCGGTTGGTGTTGGCGCGCATCCCGAGTTGGGCGACGTCTTCGATGTGACCATCGTGTCCGGTCAGGAAAAGCTGTTGAAACCGCAGCCTGAGATTTTCCATCGCTTGTGTGAGCGGGCCGGGCTTGCGCCTGAAAACTGCATATTCATCGACGACGGGCGGCACAACGTCGACGGCGCGCGCGCCGTTGGCATGGATGGCATCCACTTTACGACGCCTCAAGCGCTGGAAGGCGCGTTGATTGAAAGAGGTCTCCTATGAGCGAGTATAACTTCGCCTATCTGGACGAACAAACCAAGCGGATGATCCGCCGGGCGATCCTGAAAGGTCTGGCTGTGCCTGGGTATCAGGTGCCCTTTGCCAGCCGTGAGATGCCCATGCCCTATGGCTGGGGGACAGGTGGCGTTCAGGTCTCGGCGGCGGCACTGACGCCCGAGGATACGTTCAAGGTGATCGATCAGGGTGCAGACGACACCACCAACGCCGTGTCGATCCGCAAGTTCTTTGAGAACACCGCTGGAGTTGCCACCACAGAGGAGACGGAAAAAGCAACTGTCATCCAGACTCGCCACCGCATCCCCGAGGCGAAACTGCGCGAAGACCAGATCATCGTCTATCAGGTGCCGATCCCGGAACCTCTGCGCTTTTTGGAACCGCGCGAGACCGAGACGCGCAAGATGCACAGCCTTGAAGAATACGGGCTGATGCATGTCAAGCTGTATGAGGACATCAGTCAGCACGGCGCGATCTCAACCGCTTATGCCTATCCGGTCAAAGTATCAGGCCGGTATGTGATGGACCCGTCTCCGATCCCGAAATTCGACAACCCAAAGCTTGAGATGGACGCGATCCAGCTTTTTGGTGCAGGGCGAGAACAGCGTATCTATGCGGTGCCCCCGCACACCAAGGTCGTGAGCCTCGATTTCGAGGACTACCCGTTTGAGGCCACCAAAGCCAACCATCCCTGCGATCTGTGTGGGGCCGATGACAGCTATCTGGACGAGGTTATCATGGATGATGCAGGCAACCGGATGTTTGTCTGTTCCGACACCGATTATTGTCGGTCGCGCCGCGAAACAGGTCACGTGGGCCGACTGGCTAAGGAGAACGCGGCATGACACCCCTGTTGCAAGTCAAGGGCATCGAAAAACGCTATGGCGCGCGGATCGGATGCACGGATGTGAACTTCGATCTCTACCCCGGAGAAGTGATGGGGATCGTTGGTGAAAGTGGGTCCGGCAAATCGACCTTGCTCAACTGTCTGGCAGGTCATCTTGAGCCGGACGCCGGGCAAGTGATCTTTGATACCCGAGTGGACGGACCGGTAGACACCGTGACCATGTCCGAGCCGGAACGTCGAATGCTCGGTCGCACTGACTGGGCCTTTGTGCATCAGCACGCATGCGACGGGCTGCGGATGTCTGTCAGCGCGGGCGGCAATATTGGTGAGCGGCTGATGGCCGTTGGCGACCGGCACTATGGCGAGATTCGGGACAAGGCCGTCGACTGGCTGGGCCGGGTCGAGATTGAAGCAGCCCGTGTGGATGATCGCCCCAGCGCGTTTTCTGGCGGGATGCAGCAGCGCCTGCAAATCGCGCGCAATCTGGTGACGGGCCCTCGGCTGGTGTTCATGGACGAACCGACTGGAGGGCTGGACGTGTCCGTGCAGGCGCGCTTGCTGGATTTGCTGCGCGGACTTGTGCGTGAAATGGGGCTGAGCGCCATCATCGTGACGCATGATCTGGCCGTGGTGCGCTTGCTGGCGGATCGGCTGATGGTGATGAAAAGCGGTCATGTGGTCGAAGCTGGGCTGACCGATCAGGTGCTGGACGACCCGCAGCATGCCTACACGCAGTTGCTTGTGTCCAGCGTCCTGCAGGTTTGAGTATTTGGGAAAAGATGAAGCGATGATTGAATTGATCGATGTGAGCAAGAGCTTCACCCTTCATAATCAGGGCAGCGCCGTGATCCCGGTTATGGAAGGCGCGAAGTTGAAGGTTGAACCTGGGGAATGTGTTGCTCTGACGGGGGCGTCCGGTGCAGGTAAGTCCACGCTCATGAGGGTGATCTATGGAAACTACCTAGCCGCTACTGGTCAGGTGCTGGTTGGGGGGCTGGACGTCGCGAAAGCCGAGCCGCGCCAGATCCTGTCATTGCGTCGCGATACGTTGGGCTATGTCAGCCAGTTCCTGCGGGTTGTGCCTCGGGTGCCGACGCTGGAGGTTGTGGCAGAGCCGATGCTGGCCATAGGCACGGACAAACAAGTTGCGCTGGATAAGGCAGCTGGGTTGCTGAAACGGCTGAATATTCCCGAGCGTTTGTGGACCCTGAGTCCAACGACATTCTCTGGCGGAGAGCAGCAGCGGGTGAACATTGCGCGTGGCTTTGCGCACGAATATCCGGCGATGTTACTGGATGAGCCGACGGCGAGCCTGGATGCGCAGAACCGGGAAACCGTTTTGTCTCTGATTGAAGAGGCAAAGCACCGTGGTGCGGCGATTGTTGGGATTTTCCACGATCTTGAAGCCCGCGAGCGAGTCTGTGATCGTGAAGTCAATGTCTCGGACTTTACACCGGGGCTGGCTGCATGACGCTTGCCCCGGTCATAGCCGTTGTCGGACCTTCGGGGGTCGGCAAAGACAGCGTCATGGGGGCGTTGGTGGCCCATGCGCCCGGTATCCAGCGCTTGCGCCGAGTGATTACCCGTCCCGAAGGGGAAGAGGGTGAGAATTTCGACCGGGTTTCCGTCGCGACGTTTCAACAGATGGAGCAGGCCGGGGCTTTTGCGCTGAGCTGGCCTGCACATGGGCTGTTTTACGGTGTGCCGAACAAGATCACACAGCAGCGGCAGATAGCTGACGCTGTTCTGGTCAACCTGTCTCGTGCCGTGTTGGTGCAGGCGCAGGAGGTGTTTGGGGACCTGATCGTGATTTCCCTGACGGCCGAAGCTGATGTTTTGGCGCAGCGCCTCTCCGCAAGAGGGCGGGAAAGCGCAGCAGAACAGGCGCGGCGGCTGGGTCGTGCCAAAGCGCCTTTGCCTGATGGTTTGAAACGGGTCATCGAAGTCGACAACTCCGGTGCGCTGGAAGACACCGTCGCCGAGATCCTTGCGCGACTTCAACCGGAAAGCGCGTAGCGATGGATCAGGTGAAACCGACCATCCTCAGCCTCGCCCATCAGCGCCAGATCGGTGATCTGGAAGGGCTGCGGCAGCAACGGGGCCAGATGGGCTTGCAGCGCCTCTTGGGTGGCCCGAAGGGTCGGTTTGTCCAGCTTGCCGCTGAGCGTGATGTGAAAGCGAAAACCGTCCAGCACATAAGGATAGCCCCATTGAACCAGATTGGCCTCCTGTTCCGGTGTCAGGCCAGCGGCGCGGCGGCGGGCCAGTTCAGCCTCGGTTGCGGCTTCGCGAAAATTGTCCAATTGCTGAACACAAGCGGCGGCCAGGGTGTTCAATGCTTGCGTCTCACCCATGGGGCGCAGGGCCAGAAAGCGGCCAAGCCGCGCGATCTCGAGGCCATCCAGCGTGACAGGAGGTTGGTTGGAGGCGAACGAGCCGCAAGCTGCGTGCAAGGCGTCGAAGGTCTGGACTGCGCGCAGTCGGAAGGGGGGTTTCATCGTCGCGTGCAGCCCGTATTTACGTGGCACTTCCGTGACTGCGGCAACGTCGATGTCTCCGACTACCGGATGCGCGACCAAAGATCCGGTTTCCATGTCCCAACCCAGCCAGCTGGTTGCAAATTTCGTCCACTCCGCCTTAGCGGGTGGCGCAAAATAGATCGCGTATCGCGTGAATGTCACATTGGCCTCCTATTGCGTGGCCTTCCACTACCTCAAACTGCGTGAAGTTCAGATGACAGAAGACTTGATCCTTGCCAATGCCACGCTTGTGTTGCCGAATGAAACCGTAACCGGCAGCGTCCGGATTGTGGGCGAGACCATCGCCGAGATTGATACCGGAAACGCGGTTCCGTCTGGTGCAATCGATTGCGAAGGCGATTATGTCAGCCCTGGTCTGGTTGAATTGCACACAGACAACCTTGAACGCCACATTCAACCCAGGCCACGGGTAGACTGGCCTCATGCAGCTGCGATCCTTGCACATGACGCGGAATTGGCCAGCACCGGGATCACGACCGTGTTTGATGCCATGCGGGTCGGATCGATCCCGTCAGGAGCAGCGCGTTATGGAAAATACGCGCGTGGCCTGTCGCAGGAATTGTGGGATCTGCGCGAACAGGATGCGTTGAAGATCAGCCATTTCCTGCATTTGCGGGCCGAGGTGTGTTCTGAAACTTTGGTCGAAGAGCTGGATGAGTTCGGGCCAGAGGATCGGGTTGGTCTTGTGTCCATCATGGATCACACACCCGGACAGCGGCAGTTCCGCGACATGACCAAACTTGAGGCATATATGAAGGGCAAACATGCGATGGACGATGACACATTCCTGCAGCATGTGGCCCAGTTAAAGGGTCTTCGCGACCGTAATGGCGATGTGCATGAGGTTGAGACCGTCAAAGCCGCGCGTCGTTTTGGGGCGGTTTTGGCCAGTCATGACGATACGACGGAAGATCAGGTGAAAGTCTCGGCAGGTCACGGTATCCGACTGGCTGAGTTTCCGACCACGGTCGAGGCAGCGCGTGCCTGTCACGATCACGATATCAAGGTCATGATGGGGGCACCCAACATCATTCGCGGTGGCTCGCACTCAGGAAACGTCGCGGCGCGCGAGCTGGCCGAGCTTGGGCATCTGGACATCATGTCATCGGATTATGTGCCGTCGGCCCTGCTGTTGTCGGCGGCCATGCTGGGCGAGATATGGGATGATATAGCGCGCGGTATGAAAACGGTCACTTTGGCCCCTGCGCTGGCCGCGGGACTGGAAGATCGGGGGGAGTTACGCGCCGGCGCCCGAGCCGATGCCATCCGTTTCCGGATGCGGGCCGGGGTTCCTGCGCTTAATTCGGTCTGGGCGCGTGGTCGGCGTGTCGCCTGATCAGGCGGTGTAGAACAGGTATCGGTCCGGGGCGATCGTCTCGGGCCCTTTGATCTGGTTAAAGCCGACAAGGGGCTGGCCGGAAATCAGCAAACCGCCGGGCTGCATGACCTGCGCGATCAATGGGCTGAGCCGCGCGGCTTCAGCCACATCTTCCTGTTTGATCCCGCGTCCGAAATCGTAATGTGCCAACGCGATCTTATGCCCGTCTGCCGCCAGTTTCTTCAGCATCGGCTCGGCCTCGCCTTGCAGGAAATCTTCGGCCGGAGGGGTGCTGTCCGGGTGGCATTGCAGGACCCGGTCCATCACCCAGATTCGGCGTTCCGGTAGGATTTCGCGCAGGTGATCATAGGTGCGGCCATTGCCCAGACCCATGTCCAGCACATCGCCTGGCTGGCCGCTGATGCGCTGGGCGGCCCAGTTCAACCCGTCGCGTTGAGCCGTCAGTCGGCGCAGCATAGAATCCAGTCGGCTCATGGTGGTGTCCTTATTTGTTCTTAGGCGCGACCCAGATCGTGGCCGGGCCGTTCAACACTTTGCGCAGCAGGGCCTCGGTAAAGGACCAAATATCCTGATCATGGACAAGATGATGGGTCAATATGCCAAATGGTTCAGCGTTGTCTGCGCGTCCTTCGCGCCGGTCGCGCAACAGATCAACTGTCTGCGCGATCAGGATGTCGGGGTTGATCAGACTGCGTGTGCCGCGCCAGTCAATCGGGTCAAGATGGGTGTTGATTTGTTCCAGCCCCGGTGCGGCAAAAGGAGTTTTGCGCGGCGTCGCAGTGGACAGGACACGAAAGCCCAGGCGGGGAAGTTGCGCGACCAGCTCCGGCGCGATGCGGTTCCACGGGGGAACAAACATGGGTCGCACGTTACCACCGAACAGATCACCAAGACGGGCCATCCCTGCCTTTGCATCATCAACCATCTGGTCCAGCGATCGATTGAGTCGGAACTCGGCCTTCTTCTCTCCCGCAGGCGCGTGGTTATTGTGCGCCCAGCCATGCACCACAGGGATCAAACAGGGTCGATCCGCGACATACTCGGCCAACGCCGGGGTCGCGCCGTGGGGAATGACAGCCAGATGGACAGGCAGGCCCAATTCCGCAGACAGATCAGCCAATTGATCCAACGGTGGCGTCGGAGCGACGGCGTCATCGTCACGCCACCAGAGCGGAAATGACATACCCGATGCACGCCAGTGATCCAGCTCGGCGTCCAGAGGGTGCCAGTCGGGGGTCATGCACGCAGCTCCAACAGGCGTTTAGCGATGCGTACGCTTTGGGCAGCGCCGTCAAATCCGAAATCCTGTTTTGCGCGGGGACCATCGGCAATGATGCGTTCAACCGCTTGGGCAAGTGCGGCCCCGCTCAGCGATTGACTTTCCAGAACTTCAATAGCGGACAGGCCGGACAAGCTCTGCCCGCGCAGACCTTGTTCAACCTCTTTGCCGTCATCGAATGGGACAAAAACCGCAGGTGTTCCGCTTTGCAGAATATCCATCGCGGTGTTGTAGCCGCACATACTGACCGACGCTGCCGCAAGCGGCAACATCTGACGAAAATCGGGCCGCACTGGTTCAAGAATGACCGAGGTTCCTTTGGCCTGTTCCGACAGTTCGGCAATCCGCGCCTTGGCATCCGTCCCGCCGACCAACAGACGCCAGCGCCTGTTGGGCATCTGGCGGGCGGCCTCGATGGCCGCACGAAAGATCGGCTGCCCCACGGACCCGCCACCGGCGCTGACCAGAATTTCACCTTCACCCACCAAATCCGGGTGAGGTTGGGGCAATTCAGGCGCAACAAAGCCGGTATAGTGCAACCGGCCCGCCAGTTGATCTGACACGGGCCAACTGACCGACAGAGGCGTCACGCTTTCGGTCGAATGAACCAGTACGCCGTCATAATACTGGTTCACGAGGTCGTCCGCGCGCTCTGCTTTGGCAGGTTTCGAAGGCGGGGCCAGAATGTCTCGGATCGACCCCAGAATAACCGGACGTACCGGCAGCTTGGTTGCTGTGCTCAACGCTGCGTCGAACTCGGCGGCCAACGATCGGCGGCCAAAGGGATAGAGCTCGGTGATCAGCACATGCGGCTGGAACGTCTTTACAGCCTGTACCAGAGCCGTCACACGCGCCTCATGATAGGCGGTGTCGGCCTCTTTGCCGGTTTCGGTTAGCAAGCGGGTGAAGTTGGTGCCGTCCGACCTTAAAGGGGGCAGGCCAAACAACGTCATTCCACTGCTGTCCAACTGAGGTGCAGGCATTCCACCCGTCACAACCATGACCTCGTGCCCGTCATCTCGAAACGCGCGCCCAAGGGTAAGGGCTCGGCTGAGATGCCCTGTTCCCAACAGGTGAGTGACAATGATCATCACCTTCATGGCAAGGTCTCGCGTTTTGACAAGCGTATGGGATCGGGGTCGGCGGTCATGGTGTTCATATCGACGATATACAGCCGATTGCGTTTGATCTTGAAGGGGGGAGGCCCTTCGAAATTCCAACCCCAAGCTTGGGCCAGAATGACCCGCATGATGCCGATATGGCAGACAGCCACCGTATCGTTTTGCAGCGTGGACAACCACGGGCGCAGCCGTACCCGCACATCTTCCGGGCTTTCACCATTTGGCGGGCGGAAATCCCAACCCCACTCCTCGATGTGCTTATAGCCGCTTGTTGTGTCCGCGATCAGATCGACGCCGCGCTGACCCTCCCAATCGCCCCAGTTCATCTCGGTCAGCGCGTCTGACGTCTGCGGGCTGCGACCCGAGACGATTTGGGCCGTCTCATAGGCGCGTTGCAACGGGCTGGACCAGATGTCAGCTTGTGCCCAGTTGTCCGGCAAGCGATAGCCAGCCAATTCCGTTCGTGCGTCATCGTCCAGGGGAATGTCGCTTCGGCCCTGTATCTGACCGGCGCGGTTCCAATGTGTGTGCCCGTGGCGAAGCAGCGCAAGCTTGGTCATGGCAAATCCTTCAGTAACGGGCGGAGAGTTGCCCAAAGGCGGGCAGTGGCTTGTGGCACAAGATGACGGTCAGCCACATACTCACGAGCAGCCGCACCAAGGGTGCGACGCAGCGATGCGTCCGCCAGCAGGGTTTGTAGGCGGTCTGCAAAGCCTTGCGCCCCGGCGTCGATCGAAGGGTAAATTGCGGGGGCCAGCACATCCCGCACGCCCGGTCGATCTTGTGCAAGCACCGGTACGCCCGCAGCCTGTGCCTCGAGGTAGATCATACCATAAGCTTCGTTCACACCGGGCCAAACTAGCAGAGAGGCGTGTTCATAGGCCGCTTGCAGCGCATCGCGGTCGAGTTGACCCAGAAAGCTGACCTTTTCTCCGAACGGGGCCATAATGGCCTCGACTTCTGATCGAGCGGGTCCATCGCCAGCAATGTTCAGATGCCACTCACCTGCCAGCTGCGAAAGCGCTTCGGCCAGGATCTGGTAAGAGGCCAGTTTGTCCCCGTGGCGCATCATGCCAACGGTCAGCATCGGACCTTCCCCGCTGGTTGCAGCGGGGAGTTGGGATTGCGGCAGAAATGGCGGCAGCTCGACCAAAGCCTGATCGCCAAAGCGATCCCGTTCCAATGTGATCAGGTCGTTAGCGGTGTGATAAAATATGACATCGGCGGCGTCGCAGGCTCGATGTGCATCAGCTGCAAAATCGGCCCAAGGCCCGGTCAACCGACTGGATGCACGGGTGCTTTCCAACTGAACATAAGGAATGCCGCGCGCCTTGCAGACTTGCGGCCCCAACAAATCGGGGGCTTTGTAGTAGTTGTGATATGTCACCCACACAGCCGTGTCCGAAGGCAGGTCGGAAATTAACCTCTGTGCTTCTTCTTCTGCCGCGCCGCGCAGGGTGCGTTGCAGGTCGGAATCGCCGCTCTTGTCATAGATTCTAAGGTCCGACACCAGATCAACCCTGTCGCCTTCAGCGGCCAGCGCCTTGATCAGGTTCCGCGCCATTTCGCGGTCGCCCGATGGGGTCGGGCTGTCGGGGGATTTCATTGGTGCATAAAATGCGACCCGCGCCATCATGCGATTTCCATGCACATGGCGCTTAGGCGTTTGGAGAGTTGAGCGATCCCTGGGTCCATCCTAAACTCGGCGATCAGCCGATTATAGGCGGCGCGCGCCATCTGAGACGCCTGTTGCGGATCCTTGGCCAATGCGTCGATGGCAGCTGCCAATGCGGCCGGATCGTCCTCGGACAAGATGCCATGTGTCCCGGTTTCGATGAACTCCGGGATTGCTGACACCGGGGTCGACAGGATGGGCAACAGCTGAGACGCAGCTTCCATCAACACATTCGGCAGCCCGTCACGGTCGCCATCTGCCGCAATACGGCTGGGCAAAACAAAGAGATCGGCCTTTCGCATCGCATCGATCACCTCGGGCTGATCGCAGGCACCTCTCCACGCGATGCGATCCCCAATGCCAGCTGCGTTCGCCTTTGCCCGCAACGTATCGCCTAGAGCGCCGCCGCCAATATGGGTCCAATGCCAGTCCAGATTATCGGGCAATAAGGCAAAAGCCGCGATCAGCCGGTCGAATCCCTTTTTCTCAACCAGTCGCCCAACTGAGATCATATGAAATGGGCTTTCAATTGAGCGCAAAATTCGGGTCGGCGGGTTCGGAAACCGCGATAAGTCGAGCCCGTGATAGATCAGGTCAATACGATTTGGATCATCCGCCAGACCCCGCAAATGCTCGGCCCCAATTGCTGTACAGGTGGCACCGAACGTGGCGCCATGTGTTGCGGCATGCAGCTTTTCGCGCTTTTCCCATTCGGGCGACGTCCAGATGTCCTTGGCGTGGGCCGAAAAGCTCCATGGCAAGCCGCGCATGATGGCCGCATAGCGGGCAACAGACGACGGTGTGTGCATGAAATGCGCGTAAAGCCCCAGAACTTCGGGGGGTAGTTCTGCAGCCAGAACACAAGCTTGGCCAAAGCGCCGAATGCGATTTGGTGTTGGATCGCGACGCAAGTCCTGCCGCCAGATCCGGTAAGCTTCGGCATAGCCGGGCAGGGTTTGCGCAATCGCACGCGCGGCCCAGACTCGCTGCGGCTCCTGATACAGGTATTCGGGCAAATAATGCACCTGCCCGATGAAACGGTCGTGCAAGGGATGACGCTTGGTGTCGGTCGGGTGACGCAGCGACCAGATGTCGAACCGATGGCCCGCGTCCTGCAAGGCGACAAGCTCCTGCGCAATAAACGTTTCAGACAGTCGCGGCCAGCCTTTGACCACAACCGCCAGCGTAGGTATTTCTGAGGTCATCCGGTGGCTCGTTCCTGTTCCCAGGTCAGCAGGTCGTCGATGCGGTCGGTGACGTAGTCCAGCCCGTCGAGCAAACCGGTCTGGATGGCCTGCGATGGCAGGGTTTGATTGGGCAGGTTACGGATCGCTGCGATCATCGCCTCGGGGGTCAGGCCGTCACGGTGTTCGTCCAGCATTTTGACCAAGCCCAGCTCTTCCGCGCGTGAGGCGCGAATCCATTGTTCCAGCCGGGGCGTGGTGCGCGGAACGATGACGGCGCGCTTGTCGAAGGACAGAACCTCGCAAAAAGTGTTGTAACCGCCCATGCAAACAACGCCCTCGGCCCCCGCAAACAGCGTTTCGATCTGAGATTCAAAGCCAACTGCTGTCACGCGCCCGTTCAAGGCGGCAACACGTGTTTCGAATTCCTCGCGCAGTTCGCCCGACAGGAAGGGGCCATAGACCAGCATTGCACGTGGAGACAGGTCCGGGTCTTTCTCGTAAGCAGAAAGAACCAGGTTCACCATCGCTTTGCCATCTCCGCCCCCGCCAGGGGTGATCAGGATATAGGGCTGCTCAGGCGGCTCACCCACCGGGCCAAGATCCCGCCGCAGATAACCTGTCCAATGAATACGGGATTGCGCGGCGGGGCTCAGCGGCAAGCCTTGAGTTGGGTCATAGATCGACTTCAAACCATAGACCCAGATTTCGTGATAAAACCGCTCGGTCGCCTCAACAGCTTCTTTGCGTGCCCATTCGGCGGCCAGAACTTCGGGTTCATCCAGAACATCCCGTAACCCCAGCACCAGTTTTGTGCCGCAGTTCCGCTCCAGATAATTCAGCGTTGGCAGCAGTTCACCGCGAAACCCGGTTGGTTCTTTGTCGACGATCAGTACGTCGGGGTCGAATTGCTGAACGGCCGTCTGGATCAGGCCCGAGCGAAGCTCGGTCACTTCATCGATGCCCATTCCGATCGTACGTGCCGCGTAAGAGCCATCGGCGCGCTTGGTCACACCAGGCAATCTCACGTGATCGACGCGGCGGGGAAAGGTAAACCGTCCTGCCACCGGAGAACCGGTCAGGATAAGCGCAGAAGCGCTGGGGTCGGCCTGCGTGATTGCAGCGGCCAAAGCCCGCGACCGGCGCAAGTGGCCAAGGCCAAACGTGTCGTGGCTGTAAAACAGGATACGCGGCGCGCGGTCCGGTTTTGAGGTGGTGGTGCCAAGGCTCATAGAGTTGCCCGTCTTCTTGATCTCGATGCGAAATCCGCGCGTTCGCAAGCGTTATCGTATATTTTTTTGTCGTGCTTGCCAAAGGCGGAAATGCGCCCCTGCAAATGTTCCAAGCATTGCGATTTGGCAACAGCATATTGACGAGTTAGCGACATATCGCACCAAAGCTTGGACAGGATTGCAAAAGCATCAAAGAAATCGCTGGCATAAGGGCGCCCGCAACCTGTGCAGTGTCATATTCAATTTTTGCCAGATTGAAAATAGCTGCAACACGCCTGTGCGCCAATACCACGCCTCTACACGATATTGAGACAGAGACGTGCGAGTGTTTGAACTGCCTTCAACGCTTGTTTATTCTGACCTGCATCGGAAAAACTGGATGCAAGACCCTATGAAACATACCTTTCTGGCCGCAATTTTCCTGGCTTTGTGGGCTTTCGTTCTGGCTTTTCCGGTCAGTGTTTCGGCGCAGACATCGTTGATTCCCGGTTACGGCTCGGGATCGAGCAGCACATCCGATACGGTGCCCGAAAACGATCTTGCCGCCGCGATCCGCGCTGCCAGCGAAGCCGGTGCAAGTGTGATTGTCATAGACAGCGCCGGTCAGGTTGTGACAACGGCGGGCGGAGCAGAAGCAGGCTCAGCCGAAGGCGGCAGTGGGGTAAACAACCCCATGAGCGACGGATCGCAGCTGATGAAGGCGCAGGAGCGGTTCTCGAAATTCCGCGATTCGATGCAATCGAGGCTCGAGGCGCTGCCTTATTCAGTGTTCGAAGTGCAGTATATTCTGCGTCAGACCAGCCCTGACGGGCGCATCCAGACTTATGTCGAGGTCTTGGGCTGGAACGTCCTGTTCTTGCTGTTGGGGCGTTGGCTGTCGATCGAGATTTACGGCAAACGCTTTGCTCGGCGTTGGGTTGTGGCCCGGGTCAAAGACGACCCTGTTGGATACCGCGAAAAGATGCCGTTCCTTGTCTTCCGCTTTGTGATGGGGATTGGAGGCACGATCTTTGCCATGCTGATGGCGCTGATTGTTGGGTATCTGTTCTTCGGCGAGGCCGAGGACATCTCGATCCAGTTTACAGTCACGGCTATTTTCACGGCGTTCTTCCTCGCGCGTACTGTGTCCGATCTGTGGCGGATGGTTCTGTCGCCCTATCTGAGCCAATACAGACTGCCACCTTTCTCGGACAAAAACGCCCGCAGGCTTTACATCTGGGCATCTGCCTTGGCGACCTATGACATCTCGGTTGTTTTATTTGCGACCTGGGTCGCGGATTTTGGCCTGAACTACAACGTTTATGCCATGGTTTACGGTGGGTTGACGATGATTGGCGCGTTGGGCAACGTTCTGATGATCCTGTTCAACGCACGGGCCATCTCGAACGCGATCCGCGGCGGACGGGCTGGGGATCAGGTATCCTGGTTGTTGCGGGTTGTGTCCTATGGTTGGGCGCCGGTCCTGATCGTCTACGTCGTGTTTAGCTGGTTCCGTTTGGCCGTTGATCTGGCGCTGGAGAATCCAACGCCAATTCCCCTCATTGCCAGCAGCTATCTGATCTTCATGTCCGTCGTCATCGCCTATGGCGCGATGAATTATCTGCTGGAACGGTATTTCGACCGGTCCCGTATGATTGACGAAATCAACGAAGAAGCGGCTGCAGAGGATGACGATACCGCCCCGGTGGAAACGCCCGAGGCCGAGCAGCGCAAGCAATATCTCCTGACCTACGAAGATCTGGCGCGCCGGGTGGCCGGCATTCTGGCCTTTGTGATCGGGGCTTATGCGCTTGTCGTCATCTGGTACCCGGATGCGGACTGGAGTCAGGATCTGCCGGTCGAGCGCGCGCTGGATGTGATGGTCATCATCTTCATCGGCTACATCCTGTTTCACTTCTTCCGCATCTGGATCGACAGTAAAATCGCGGAAGAGGTCGATGACGGGAGTGAAGCCGAACTGGGTGATGAAGGTGGTGAGGGCGGACAAAGTCGTCTGGCAACGTTGCTGCCCCTATTCCGAGGCGCGATTCTGGCCGTTGTTGTTGTGACGATTGTGCTGATTGCTCTGATGGAGCTGGGCATCAATGTCAGCCCACTGTTTGCCGGCGCCGGTGTGGTGGGTTTGGCCGTTGGCTTTGGCTCGCAGACGTTGGTGCGTGATATCTTTTCTGGTGCGTTCTTCCTGCTGGATGATGCGTTCCGCAAAGGCGAATATATCGACATCGGCGATGTCAAAGGCACGGTCGAGAAGATCTCGGTCCGGTCCATGCAACTGCGGCACCATCTGGGTGCGCTGAACACCATTCCTTTTGGTGAGATCAAGGTGCTGACGAACTATTCGCGCGATTGGGTCATCATGAAACTGCCCTTGCGCGTCACCTATGACACGGATGTCGAGAAGGTGCGCAAGCTGATCAAGAAACTGGGTCAGCAACTGCTGAGCGATCCTGTGATTGGAGAGAACTTTATCCAACCGCTGAAATCGCAGGGTGTGATTGAGATGCAGGATTCTGCCATGATTATCCGGGTAAAGTTCATGACCAAACCGGGCGATCAGTGGTTGGTTCGTAAAAAGGTCTATCAGGACATTCGTGAATTGTTTGCTCGTGAGGGAATCAAGTTTGCACATCGTGAAGTCACTGTGAGATTGGCGGACGGCAAAGAAGCCGAAGACCTGACGCCTAAGCAGCGAGAGGCCGTGACTGGAGCAGTACAGACTGCAATCGATGAGGATTATCTGGACGACATCGGGCCGGGTGGCGACGACCGTTAGGGGCTCTCCCGCCGCTTTGGATTGCGTCTATGGCAAGACGCGACACAAAGCGTTGGGCCGCGCCTTCCGCGCAGCGGTTGGGTGACTATGCGATAAAGGGCCAAACAGGTTTGGATGTGCCCAGTTTTGATGCTGGCAGATCCCATCGCATAGATGCCCCACCGACTTGGAGCGCAGGTTTGAGCCGCTGGCCGGGCCCCCAGCCGGAGGGTTCGGGTTCTGTGTTGTAGTCTGCGGTTGTTGGGTTGATGGGTGCAGCTTTGGCATTGTCCTTGCCGAGCACGGCCAAAAGCTCAGCAGTGCGTGCAAGGGACAGGTGGGCGTGCATAATCGAATTTCCTGCCGCGGCCTCTGACAGGGCAGACAAAACAGCGGCTGCCATCAAATACCCTGTCGCGTGATCCAAAGCCTGAACCGGCAGAGGAGTCGGCTTGTCCGCCTGCGCCCAGCCCATGCCGGTATGGGCAATGCCCGCGCTCATCTGCACAAGGCTGTCAAAGCCACGCCGGGTAGACCATGGCCCCTGCCAGCCATAGGCGTCCAACGTAACCTCGATCCGGTTCGGGGCAAGCTCATCACGCTTGGCGCGTGTCAGACCCAAAGCATCCAATGCGCCCGGTCGATACCCGTGCACAAATACGTCCGCCTGAGACAGCAATTCTTGCAGCCGTTTCAGCCCATCGTCTGATTTGAGGTCAAGATAAGCGCAGTGTTTCCCGAGCGAGATGTCAGGGATCACCCCCGGTTCATCCCAATCCGGTGGGTCGATGCGCAGAACCTCGGCGCCGAAACCGGCCAGCGTGCGGGTCGAGACCGGACCGGCCAGAACACGTGTCAGGTCAAGCACGCGTAGTCCCGACAGGGGCCGTTCGGCAGTTGCCTGTGGCCTGTCGCGTAGTTTGACATAGCGCGGCCCTTGCCAGCCAATCAGCGGATCACGTGACACGGCGCGGCCTTGCGGATGTTCCAGCCACTCGGTTCGACTGCGCATGGCAGCGGCAACGCCACCTTCTGCCACCACTGCGGTTTCGAGATCCGCTATGGACCATGACTTGACGGCAGTTGCCACGGCCTCGCGATCAGGCGGAGTACCAAGAACCTTCAGCGCAGCCGCCCGGTGGCGAGGTAAGTTGGTGTGCAGACGTATCCATCCGTCCGAGGCTTTATAGTCGCCCGCGACCGCATCCCACAGGCTTGGCATTTCCCAACCGTCTGGTTTGAAAGAATAGCCGAACCAAATGGATGCCAGCCGGTGATCGACTTTGATTTCAGGCGTAGCAGAGGACAGGTTGAGTGCTTGTATCAACCGGGCCATTTCGTGACCTACTGCCGCAAAGCTGGCTGTCGCCAGTTCGGATACCGCGAAAGCACTTGGCAGCGCGCCGTCACCCGTTCTGCGATAGCTGTCTGCAGCAGGAAGGGTGGCGAGAAGGCTCATTGCTGATAGGGGTCCAGACTGTCGCGCAGCCCGTCACCGAGGAAGTTGAAAGCCAGCACAACTACGATGATCGGCAGCATGGGGATGGCCGTCCACGGGTAGATCTCGATCGATGCGAGGTTTTGCGCATCATTCAGCATGACGCCCCAACTGACGGCAGGTGCCCGCAGGCCCAACCCAAGGAAACTGAGCGCTGTTTCACCCAAGATCATGGCCGGTATAGACAACGTGGCCGATGCGATCAGGTGCGACATGAAGTTTGGCAGCAGGTGCTTGCGGATCACCCGGCCCGAACTTGCCCCCATCATTTCAGCCGCGCGCACATATTCTTCCTCACGCAGTGACAGAAACTTGGCGCGAACAGAACGCGCCAGGCCAGGCCAGTCGAGTATGCCCAGAATGATCGAGATGATGAAGAAGACCGCAACAGGGCTCCAGTTCGATGGCACGGCGGCGGACAGCGCCAGCCACAAAGGCAGTTCCGGCAACGAGCGCAGAATTTCGATGACCCGGTTGATGGTCCAGTCGATGCGCCCGCCGAAATAGCCCGCCATCGAGCCGAACAAGATGCCCAGGAAGAACGACACTGAGATACCGATCAAACCCACCGTCAACGAAAGCTGCGCGCCATAGAGGATACGACTGAAGATGTCGCGCCCCAGTCGGTCTGACCCCCACAGGAACAGGGTGGCGCCTTCGGGGGCGCAAAACAGATGGGTGTCGGATGGTATGAACCCGGCCAGACGGTATTCTGACGCTTCGCAAAAGAACCTGATGGGGCGTGGGTCGTCTGTGTCGGGCACAAATTTCCACTGGAATGTCTCAAGATCCGCTTCGGCAACGATGGGATATACATGAGGGCCAATAAACTCGCCTTCGTGGAACCAGTGAACCGATTGGGGCGGGGCATAGAGGTGCTCGCCATTGCGGTCGTTGGGTCCATAGGGTGCGATGAACCCGGCAAACGGTAACATCAGATAGCACAACAGCAGGAAGATGCCTGAGATCAAGCCAAGCTTGTGGGTGCGGAATTTGCGCCAGACCAGCACCCAGTTTGGTGCGTCCAGATCGGCGCGTTCGAGCTGCTGAACAGACGCCTGCGGGTCAAAAGGCGCGTCATCTACAAAGCGGTCATCGGGACGTTCGGTCATGCTTCGCGCCCCTCATAACGGATGCGCGGATCGAGCATCACCAGCAGAATGTCCGAGATCATCGTACCGATCAGCGTCAGCAAGGCGACAAACATCAGGATGAAAGCCGACAGGAACTGATCCTGCGTCTTCAAAGCCGTCAGCAGGGTCGGGCCAATGGTTTGCAGGCCCAGAACAACAGAAACCAGAACCGAGCCTGACACCATTGACGGAAGCAGGTTGCCGATATCGGCCACGAAAGGGTTGAACGCGACACGTAGTGGGTATTTGGTCAGCATCCGCGACGGGGCCATACCTTTGGCAATCGCAGTTTCGACATAAGGCTTGCCAAGCTCATCCAGCATATTTGCCCGCAGGCGCTGCATCATGGCCGAGGCCCCCGACGTGCCGATCACAAAGGTTGGCACGATCAAGTGAATGAGGATGGATTTCAGCTTGTCCCAACTCATCGGCTCGCCTTCGAATTTGGGATCCATAAGGCCGCCGATGGGCAGGTTGAAATACTGGTGTCCGTAGTAGAACAAGATCAGAGCCAGAAGGAAGTTCGGTGTGGCCAGACCCAAATATCCGACAAAGGCCGAGGTATAGTCGATCCACGTCCGCGACCGTGCAGCCGCTATTACGCCCAATGGAAGCGCAACTGCATAGACGAACAGGATTGCGGCCAGATTGACGACGACCGTCAGCCAAAGCGTATCGCCAACAATTTCTGAAACAGGTCGGTCAAATTCAAACGACCAGCCATAGTTCCCTTGAATCAATCCAGAAAAGCCGTGCGGTCCGGGCCAGAACCCCATCCAGATCAGGTATTGCTCCCAGATGGGACGATCCAGGGCGTATTCCGTGCGAAGAAACTCGGCTTTGGCGACACCGGCAGATTGGCCCGAGGCCTGAAGCTCGGCAATCTGGTTGCTCAGGTAGTCACCGGGCGGCAGGTTGATGATTGTGAAAATCAGAACAGAGACCACCAACAGCGTCAGCAGCATCGTGAAGAATCGATACACCGCATAGCGCAGCATGACCATTTTGCTGCTCCTGCTTAGTCGGCGAAAAAGAACTCGTCCGGGCGATGGATACCGAAATGCGCGCCGGGCTCCCATGCCCACATAGCCTGTTCCGGTACGTTGCGCAGACGGTTTGACACAACGACAGGCTGGGGCGCGCCGTTCAGGATACCAATCGCATACAGTTGGTCCGCATGAATATTCAGCATTTCCGTCCAGGCAGCCATGCGTTCTTCATCGCTTGTGGCGATTTCCCAATCATGGGCCAGCTCCATCAGGCGTTCGGCTTCGGGCATGTCGGGGGCTTCGCCAGCTTCACCTTTTGTCTGGTAATATTGACCCCATTTGGGCCAGGCCAGAAACACCTGATCGGTGGGCGCCAGATAGGCGGGGGACGTATGTGCCTGCGGGATGCCATCATCCCATCCAAACCAAACTGACGCCATCGAGTTGCCCGCAAACACGCGGTTGCGCAGAATGTCGCGGTCCAGAGGACGCATCACCAGCTTGACCCCGATCTCGCGCCAGTTGTCGGTGACGATTTGCAGGGCATTCTCGACCTCTTGCCGCTCACCGGCGGTTTCGATGATCAACTCCATCGGGCGGCCATCGGGTAACAGGCGGATGCCATTCTTGTCACGCTGAGTCAGACCAGCTTCGTCTAGCAGGGCATTGGCCTGATCAATATCGTATTGCGCCCAGGCCGCGGCATTCTCTTCACTGTAGAAAGGCGATGCGGGCAGCACGGACATCGCCACGGGACGCGCCAGTTTGAAATACAGAGCCTGATTGATTGTGTTGCGGTCTATGGCCAGCGACAAAGCGCGTCGCACGCGAACGTCACGCAACACGTCGCGCCAGACGTCATCTGCAAAGTTGAGGTTCGGATAGATCGCGACTTGGGACGCTACGCCGGTTTTCCAGAGCAGCGTTTTGTAGCCGCCTTGAGCTTCGCCTTTTTTGAGGATCGACGCGTCCCGGAAGGCCAACCCGCGACCTTGCAGATCGCTTTCACCTGCGTTGGTCTTGGCGGCGACCAGGCCGGGGGCCACAATCTCCATCTCGACCACATCGATATAAGGCAGTTGCACCCCGTTGCTGTCGATACGGTGATAATAGGGGTTGCGTACGAAGTTGTGGCGGATCTTTTTACCCGAACTTGCGTTCAGCCAAGGTTGCAATGTCGGCAGTTCGTGGTTGTCGAACTTGTAAAGGTTGTCCAGCTTGTTGTGCAACGCGGCCCAACTTTTGACCCTTGCGTCCTCAACAAGAAACGCCAGTTCCTCGGGATCGGCGTATTTCTCGTGATACTGTTTGAGGAAGGCGGACGGTCGGTAGATAAAGGGCGGCCGGGCATTGGCAAGCGTTTGCAGGAAGTCCGGGTTTGGATCCTCCCATTCGAAGATCACCGTGGTTTCATCAGGGAAGGTGACAGTGGGTGACTTGCCTTCGACGATCAGAAACTCAAGCGGACCCGAAGGGCTGAGCAATTCGTTGTTGGCGACCTCTTCCCACCAATAGCGGAAGTCTTCTGACGTAAAGGGCGAGCCATCCGACCATTTATGCCCTTCCCGCAGTTTCAGCGTGAACTTGCGATTGTCTTCGTTCTCGAACGAGGCCAGCAGGTCGGGCACAATTTCATAGTCCTGGTTAAACCCGACAAGGCGAGCATAGCCATAGACGACCATTTGGCGGATATCTTTCGACCGCGTCACCATCGTGCGCAGGGTGCCGCCTTGCGTTCCGAATTCGCGACCTTTGGCGGCCAGATCAACAACCAGCGGTTCCTTGGGAAGACGTTCTTCAACAGGCGGAAGATTGCCAGCCTCAACCTCTGAGCTCCAGAAGGTGCTTTCCTGAGGAGCAGGAAGTGTTTCTGCCGTCGCGGGCAGCATCCCCGAAAGGGCCAGCATTGCGGCCAGGATCATGGGGCGAGTGGTCTTAAACATGGCAACGTACCTTATGGCCCGGTTCCAATTCCACCAATGAAGGTATCACGGTGTCAGAGAAACGGAAGGCTTCTTCCCAACTGTCCGGCGCGCCGGCGCCCAAAGAGACCATTTGCAGGTCAATCGGACGGTTGATGTCGGGTTCGGGTTGAGCGGCAATCAGCGCCTTGGTGTAAGGGTGACGCGGATTGTAGAAAAGCGTTTCGGGCGGGGCCTGTTCGACAATCAGGCCGCGCCGCATGACGGCAACTTCATCAGCGATCCGGGCGACAACGGCCAGATCGTGCGAGATAAACAGATAAGACAGGTTCAGACTGTCTTGCAGGTGTTCCAATAAGGTCAGGATTTGCTCCTGAACCGAGACGTCCAGTGCCGACGTAGGTTCGTCACAAACAATCAGCTGCGGGTCCAGCATCATGGCGCGGGCCACTGAAAGGCGCTGCCGTTGCCCGCCGGAGAAAGCGTGGGGATAGCGTTTCAGCATGTCTTCTGTCAGGCCAACGCGCTGCAGCATCTCGGCGGCCTTCTCGCGCTGCTCAGCCACGGTGCCGATCTTGTGGATCTCAAGCGGCTCGGTCATTGCGTCTTGGATACGCATGCGGGGGCTCAGCGAACTGTAAGGGTCCTGAAACACCATCTGCGCTTTTCGCTGAAACGCCGTGCGCTGGGCACGCGTCATGCTGTGTACCGTGATTGGGTCAGCGTCAGGCGCGGTGCGGAAAAGGACTTCGCCGCCGGGGTCCGGAAGTTCTGCCCCCAGAGCAATGCGGGCGGCCGTTGTCTTGCCTGATCCGCTTTCCCCAACAATGGCCAGCGTTTTTCCGCGCGACAGATTAAGGTCCACGCCGCGGCAGGCATAAATTGCCTTGTCGGCCTGCCACCCCTTGCTGGACCTCATCGTATAGGTCTTGGACACACCCTTCATTTGAAGGATCAGATCTTCGTCAGGCATGGGAATCCCTACGGCATCCTGATCCGGTATTGCGGGAGCGGCGTCGAACAACTGTTTGGTATAGGGATGCGCTGGAGCGGTCAGGATCGGTGCGGCGGGGCCAGATTCCATAATGCGGCCCTTGTGCATGACCACCACCTGCTCGGCCATATTGGCAACCACGCCGAGGTCATGGGTGACAAGGATCAGCGCCATGCCGGTCTCGCGTTGCAACTCTTTAATTAGGCCAAGCACCTGTGCCTGTGTCGTTACGTCAAGCGCAGTGGTCGGCTCGTCGGCAATCAGAAGTTCGGGCTTGGATACCATTGCCATGGCGATCATGGCGCGCTGACGCATGCCACCTGACAGCTCGAACGGGTACGAGTCATAGGCACGCTGCGGATCTGGAAAGCCCACGCGGTCAAACTGGGTCAGAACCTGTTTCCGGGCTTCAGCCTCGGACAACCCGCGATGCAGCCAAAGGACTTCGCTGACCTGATTGCCGATCTTGTGCAAAGGCGAGAGCGAGCGCATGGGTTCCTGAAAGATCATCGAAACCCGATTGCCACGAATGTTGCGCATCTCGCGTTCAGAGATCGATGTCAGTTCCGACATCCCTTTGGAATCGTTCAGGGTTATTGTGCCGCTGCGGATTTGTGCAGAGCGGGGTAGAATACGTAAAGCGGCCCGGCATGTGATTGTTTTGCCCGATCCAGATTCACCCACCAGTGCAAGCGTCTGGCCGGCCTCGACGTCGAAGTTCACATCCGTGACCACGGAATTGCCCGTACCAAAGCCAATGCTCAGGTTTCTGACGGACAACAACGCGCTCATGCGGGTTTTCTACCCGTTTGGCCAATAGGTAACATCGGTTGTTTCAACTCCCCGTGATTTTTTCATCAGTGTCGCGCGGTTCCGCCCGTCTAGTCAAACCCGTTCTTATGCTGAAATGTCGCGGAAATGTGAAACTTTGGGCTTCATCGCTACACAAAGTCTTGAGAATTTGTCATCTAGGGCCGCATCGGACGCATCTATGCTTTCGATTGGTATCAAGGAGATATTTACCGGTGTCCGAGAATCAAAGCCGTCTGGATCTGTTCATCGACCGCATGGTGTCGCAGCGTGCCTGTCTGGATTTTGCCATTGCGCATACCCACGGCATGGCCGGTCCGGTGTTCGAACTGGGTCTGGGCAATGGGCGCACTTATCACCATCTGGTGCAGCATATGGATGAGCGTCCAGTTTACGTTTTCGAACGCGCGGTCGCCTCGCACCCGGATTCGACCCCACCCGAGGATCGAGTAATTCTGGGCGATGTGCGCGAGACGTTGCCGTCATCGGTTGACCGGTTTGGTGCGACCGCAAGCTTGATCCATGCGGATCTGGGCGGGCACAACCGCGAAAAGAACGATAAATTTGCACGATTCGTGTCGCCGCTGATCGAGCCATTGCTAGCCCCGGGCGGCCTTATGGTATCAAGTGACCGTATGTATTTCCAAGGGTTGACGGCAATGCCGCTGCCCGCAGGCGCTGTCGAGGGGCGCTGTTTCATTTACCGTCGCTGACCAAAAAGGGGCGCCAGCATGATTTTCTACGACTGCTCAACAGCCCCAAACCCCAGGCGTGCCCGCATGTTCATTGCGGAAAAAGGGCTTGAGATCGAGACCCGCGAAGTCTCGATCGCCAAGGGCGAGCAACTGAGCGAGGCGTTCCGCGCCGTCAATCCGCGCGCCACAGTGCCTGTACTGGTCACCGATGAAGGCACAGTTCTGACCGAAAACATGGGAATTGCCGCGTTTCTTGAAGCGCGTTGCCCCGAACCACCTTTGATGGGGCGAACCCCGGATGAAAAAGGTCTGGTTCTGATGTGGAATGCGATCGTTGAGCAGCAGGGTGGTTTGCCCATCGCCGACACGCTGCGCAACAGTCATCCGGCTTTCAAAGACCGCGCCATTCCCGGCCCGTCCAACTATGCTCAGATCCCGGAACTGGCGCAGCGGGGAAAAGATCGTGTGGCGCGGTTTTACGATCTTTTGGAAGCGCGATTGACGGAAAGCCGGTTCCTAGCAGGGGATGAATTTACGCTCGCCGATATTTCGGCCTTTGTGTTTGTGGATTTTGCGCGGGTGATCAAAATGCGAATTCCCGAGGGTAACGCCGCCACAACTGCATGGTTTGAAAACATAAAATCCCGCCCCAGCGCCAGCCTGTAGTAAACGTTTTTTGGGTGCGGTTTCCTGCTGACCTAGACTGTACAGAAATGTCTAGACAGAAGTGAACAGTGTCACTAGCGTCTCCGCAGATTCTGTTTTGGGAGAGGTTCGGATGAAATCTCAGTATCGCGTTGTGGTCATTGGGGGCGGAGTTGTCGGTGCCTCGGTTCTGTATCACCTTGCCAAGTTCGGCTGGTCCGATGTTGTTATGCTCGAACGGCGGCGATTGGCATCCGGGTCTTCTTGGCACGCGGCAGGTGGCATCCATGCACTGAACGCTGACCCGAACATGGCGACATTGCAGGCCTATACCATCGACCTTCTGAGCGAGATCGAAAAGGAGTCGGGCCAGAATATCGGTCTGCACATGACAGGTGGTTTGACCCTTGCCGGAACGCCTGAACGGTGGGAGTGGTTGCAGGCCAATTACCGTATTTTCCAGTCCATCGGCATCGATGATTGTGAATTGCTGACCCCGCAAGAGGCACAGAAACGCTGCCCGATCATGTCGACGGATGGCGTTATCGGGGCCATGTGGGCGGAT
The DNA here is from genome assembly GCF_013110855.1 of Ruegeria sp. HKCCD4884. Taxonomy (NCBI): domain Bacteria; kingdom Pseudomonadati; phylum Pseudomonadota; class Alphaproteobacteria; order Rhodobacterales; family Roseobacteraceae; genus Ruegeria; species Ruegeria sp. HKCCD4884. The sequence continues at coordinate 249,371 of NZ_WVRJ01000005.1, read as the reverse complement.
CGTGAAGGGTATATCGACACAACCGGCACCGTGCAGGCTTATGCAACAGCAGCCAAGAAACGTGGCGCTGAGTATTACGAGGAAACCAAGGTCGAAGAACTGATCCAGACCGATGATGGCTGGCAGGTTGTGACCGACAAAGGCACGATCACTTGCGAACACGTTGTGAACGCTGCGGGTCTTTGGGCCAAGCAGGTCGGGCGCATGGCTGGTGTAGAGCTGCCGGTGTCGCCGCTTAAGCACCATTATCTGATCACCGACACGGTGCCAGAAGTTGCTGCCGCCGATTTTGAGATGCCGATGACCGTGGATCTTGAAGGGTTCACCTATATGCGACAGGATCAAAAAGGTGTTCTGGTTGGCATTTACGAGGTTGATCACGAGCACTGGGCCATGGATGGCGCGCCCTGGAACTACGGTGAAGAATTGTTCCAGGAACAGCTCGACCGGATTGAGAACGAACTGACCCTGGGCTTTGAGCGTTACCCCTCAATCCAAAATGTTGGCATCAAGACATGGGTGAATGGGGCCTTTACGTTCTCACCTGATGGTAATCCTTTGGTCGGGCCTGTCCCCGGCAAGCGTGGCTATTGGTCGGCTTGCGCTGTGATGGCGGGCTTCCTTCAAGGGGGGGGCGTTGGCAAGACTCTGGCTGAATGGATGATCCATGGTGAGCCCGAGGCAGATGCCTGGTCCATGGATGTGGCCCGTTACGGCGATTATGCACAGAATAAACGCTATATCCGCGAAACCACAGGGCAGTTCTATTCCCGTCGTTTTGTGATGACCTATCCGAACGAACAGCTGCCCGCAGGCCGTCCGCTAAAAATGGCCCCGGCACATGACGCAATGACAGAAGCAGGCTGCAAATGGGGCGTTAGTTGGGATCTGGAGGTGCCTTTGTACTTTGCACCAAAAGGGTTCGAAGAAGCGCCGACGCTCAAGCGCTCGAATGCACATGACATCGTGGCTGAAGAGTGCAAGGCCATCCGCGAGGGTGTGGGCCTGATGGATATCTCGGGCTTTTCGCGGTTTGAAGTCACCGGGCCGAACGCCCAAGCGTGGCTCGACAGGGTGATGGCCTCGAAACTGCCTGCCCCAGGGCGCGCGAAACTGGCCCCAATGCTGGGCGAGGATGGGCGGCTCAAGGGTGACCTGACCGTGTTGAACTGGGGCGACGGTACCTGGTGGATCATGGGCAGCTATTATCTGCGCGCCTGGCACATGCGCTGGTTCGACGATCACATGATTGAAGGGGTCGAACTGCGCGATCTGGGCGAGGAGTATTGCGGCTTTGCCGTGGTCGGCCCGAAGTCGCAGGCCGTCGTCGAGAAGCTGGCGGAACAGGACATCTCGGGCCTCAAGTTCATGGGCTGCGGCGATTTTGACATCGGCCTTGTTCGGGCTCGCGTGGCGCGTATGTCGGTGACCGGCGAAAAAGGGTACGAGATCAACTGCCGCTATGGCGACCACATCAAGCTGCGCCGTATCTTGTTGGAGGCCGGTGCCGTAGAAGGCATTCGCGAGGTTGGTTTCAACGCCATGGGGTCGACCCGGTTGGAAAAGAGCTTTGGCATTTGGTCAGCGGAGTTCACGCAAGCCTATACACCCGGCATGACCGGCATGGATCGCTGGATCGATTGGGAAAAAGAGTTTGTAGGTAAAGAGGCCGCGCTGGCCGAACGTGATGGTAATGGACCGGCACAGATGCAGGCGACGCTGGAAATCGATGCGGTTGATGCGGATGCCAGCGGGTACGAGCCGATCTGGGCCAATGGCGAACGCGTTGGTTTTGTGACCTCGGGTGGCTATGGGCATTACACCGGCAAATCGCTGGCAATGGCTCTGATTGACCGCGACAAGGCTGAGCCGGGCACCGAACTGTCCGTCCATGTGGTCGGCGTGGAACGGTCGGCACGCGTGGTTGCGCCGTCGCCTTATGACCCGCAAGGCAAAGCGATGCGAGGCTGATCATGAGCGCTCAGGACCGAGGACGCAGGCGGCGTGGACGGGGGGCTGAGGCCGCCCCGCCACCCAGCCGCGATGTGAATTATCGCCAGCTCAAGAACCCTTTCCCGCAAATGGAGGTGTTTCCGGCGGAGCAAATTGCGGACATGCATGAAACCGCGTTGCGTACGTTGGAAGAATTGGGCGTAAAGGTACTGCTGCCCGAGGCGCGCAAGCTTTTCAAACAAGGTGGCGCGCGCGTAGACGAAGACAGTGAAATGGTCTTCATTGGGCGCGAAATGATCGAGGCCGCGGTGGCCTCGGCCCCCAAATCTATTGATTGCCGAGCCGGCGCGCGGCGGAGGGACTTCACGCTTGAACTGGGTTCGCTGGTGTTTCAACCAGGCGCGGGCGCGCCGAACGCAACCGATCTTGAACGCGGTCGTCGCCCCGCGACAGGGCAGGATTATCTGGAGTTTCTGAAGCTTACGCATCATTTCGATGTGTTCCAGATGATTTCGCCTCAGGTCGAGCCGCAGGACGTTCCAACCCATTTGCGCCACTATTTTACGACACAGGCACAGATGGAACTAACGGACAAGTTCCCGTTCTTTTTCTCGCGTGGCACGCCGCAGGTGATGGATTGCTTTGAGATGCTGTCCACAGCCCGTGGCCTTTCGGATGATGAATTCCGGGGCAATGCGCATTGCTACACTATCATCAACACCAACAGCCCGCGCACGTTGGACATTCCGATGGCGCAAGGTCTGATCGACTTTGCACGTCATGGTCAGATGTCGATCATCACACCGTTTACCCTGATGGGGGCGATGGCGCCGATCACGGTGGCAGGGGCGATCACTTTGTCCCATGCCGAGGCGCTTGCCGCTTTGACCCTGACGCAGTTGGCCAAGCCCGGTGCTCCGGTCTGTTATGGAACGTTCACAAGCAATGTAGACATGAAATCCGGTGCGCCTGCGTTCGGAACGCCGTCACACTTCCAGGCGTCCCTGGCGGCGGGGCAACTGGCGCGGCATCTTGGACTGCCTTGGCGGTCTGCTGCAGGATCAGCGTCAAACATCAACGATGTGCAGGCCGCGAACGAAAACCAGTTTGGTTTGTGGGGGTGCTTGATGGCCGGGGCGACCGTGATCATCCACTCTGCTGGCTGGCTGGAAGGTGGTCTGACCGTATCTTTCGAAAAACTGGTCTGCGATGCCGAGGTCCTGAACATGGTGGCCGAACTTTGCGCGGGCGCGCAAGCGGGCGCGGCCGAGATCGGATTTGATACTGCCTTGCGTGAAGTAGAACCCAGCGGTCACTTCTTTGCCTCAAGCCAGACCATGGAACGCTACAACACAGAGTTCTATCAACCGCATCTTCACGACTATGCAAACTTTGGCACCTGGACCGAGCGAGGTGCAGTAGATGCCAACCATCGGGCGACTGGCGTTTGGAAGGGCATTCTGAATGACTTCAAAGCTCCAACAGTTGATGGTGACAAATTGGGTGCCTTGCGTGACTTTATTGACCGCCGTACCGCTGAAGGCGGTGCGCCGCCGGAGAGTTGAATGAATTCCAAACCTGTCCTGCATCGAGACGACCCCGAGGCCGAACCCCTGGTCGGCAACATCAAGGTCACGCGGGATGACTGGCTGAACGTGGCGATGGATGTGCTGATTTCGGACGGTGTGGACCAGATCAAGGTTCTGAACCTGGCCGAACGGATGGCTGTATCGCGATCATCTTTCTATTGGTATTTCAAGTCCCGGCAGGAGTTGTTGGATGCACTCCTGGCCCGCTGGCAGGCGACCAACACCGCAGCATTGGTCGCACAGGCCGAAGCTCCGGCCGAGACGATCACGGCGGCCGTTTGCAATGTGCATCGATGCGTGGTGAATACAGAGCTGTTCGATACTGCGCTGGACTTTGCCGTTCGTGACTGGGCGCGCAAATCCGGCAAAGTGCGGCGAGCGCTTGACCAATCCGATGCACGGAGGCTTGAGGCGCTGCACGCTATGTTCGCCCGCTACGGCTATTCCGACATCGAATCCGAGACGCGCGCACGTGTGTTGTATTACATGCAGATTGGTTACGATCTGGCGCAGTTGAACGAACCCATAGAGACGCGAGTTTCTATGGTTCCGCATTACCTCTATGCCTTCACGGGCGTTAAGCCGAAACCTGAAGAAGTCGAAGAATTCAGCGCATATTCAATGCGCTATTGGAAAGGAGAACTGACATGAGTCAACCAGACGCTATCATTATCGGCACCGGGGTGATCGGCGCAGCAATCGCGTTCGAGATGTCCAAAGCAGGTTGGAAAACGTTGTCACTGGACCGTAACACTCAGGTCGGTCACGGATCTACCGCAGGGTCCTGTGCCATTATCCGGATGCATTACTCGACCTTCGACGGGACGGCCTTTGCCTGGGAGGGCTACCATTATTGGCGGGACTGGGCCGACTACTTGGGTCTGCCCGAAGATGCCAATCTGGCCCAGTTCCGTGAAACGGGATGTCTGGTCATGAAGACCGACGCAAACGGCATGTTGGAAAAGCACATGCGCAATTCGTCGGATTTGGACTGCCCCTTTGAGGAATGGTCGGCTGAGAAAGTCGTCGAGCGCCTGCCGGTTTATTCGCTGGACAGCTTTGCCCCGGCGCGTCGTATGGATGATCCCGAGTTTGGCCAGTCCAACGGGCGGAAGATGACCGGGGGTGTATATTGGCCGCAAGCGGGGTATGTCACCGACCCGGCCTTGTCTGCGCAGAACCTGATGGATGCCGCGAAACAGCACGGGGCCGAAGTGCGCACCGGCGCTGAAGTTACTGAAATCCTGACCGAGGGCGGGCGCGTTTCCGGTGTCAAACTGGCCTCGGGCGAGGAAATCCACGCCAAGGTCGTGGTCAACGTTGCGGGGCCGGGTTCGGCGATCATCAACGAGATGGCAGGTGTTCTGGACGACATGACCATCAAAACCCGGCCCTTGCGGCAGGAGGTTGTACACGTCCCGGCACCAGAAGGGTTCGACTTTGAAAATGACGGAACCATCGTCTCGGACAGCGACATCGCCTGTTATTGTCGCCCGGAACATGGAAACCATATCCTTGTCGGATCAGAAGACCCGGAATGTGATCCGCATCAGTGGTGCGAGGACGATGTGAACTATAACCGTGAGTTCACTGACCAATGGACCACGCAAGCGATGCGCTATGCGCAACGTGTCCCCAGTCTTGGCATCCCGTCGAAAACGCGGGGAGTTGTTGACCTGTATGATGCGTCCACCGACTGGATTCCGATCTATGACAAATCCAGTCTTCCGGGGTTCTACATGGCGTGCGGTTCCAGCGGGAACCAGTACAAGAACGCGCCAATTGCGGGTAAGATGATGACGGCTCTGATCTCGTATTGTGAAGGTGGTGCCGACCACGACGCAGAGCCGCTGCAGTTCGAGCTGCCTTATATCAAGCGGAACATTGATGTGGGCTTCTATTCCCGCAAACGCCCGATCAACGAAGAAAGCAGTTTCTCGGTGCTGGGCTAGTCGCGGGCCACAAATGCTCTACGTCATGCGGGGCTGGCAACGAAGGTGGCCCCGCTATGACCGACAAACAGACCAAAGTTTTGATTCTGGGCAGTGCCCCCTCGGCGTTGGAGGCACAGGCTTGGTCTCGCAAGCCTTTCACGCATGTCGTCGCAATCAACAACGCTTGGCGCATTCGCAAGGATTGGGACTTTCTGATCCATCCCGAAGACTTTCCAATTGACAGACGCCCAACAGATATCGGCCCCACACAACGTATCGTCACGGCGAAGGATTACGTCCCACGACAGAACGAATATGGTGGATTCGTTTATGCAGGCGGAACCATGGCCTTTACCGCTGGGTATTGGGCGTTATCGGCTTTGAACCCCGCTGTAATGGCATTCTTTGGATGCGATATGGTGTATTCGGGTTCAGGGCAGACCCATTTCTACGGAACCGGAGCAGCAGACCCACTGCGAGATGATGTGACATTGCGTTCGCTTGAAGCCAAATCCGCACGCCTTGGGCTGTTTGCAGCCGCACAAGGGTGCAGAACTGTAAGGCTGTCCAGTGGGCCTAGCCGTTTGGTATTCCCCTCAACCGGTCTATCGAACCTTTCTGCGTTGCCCCTTGTCGAAACAATCGGAATGCGTGCAGCTCAGCAGGCCGAGCAAGACTTGGGTTATTCTGTCGAGTCGGGCCGGTATTGGGAGGTTGAACACAAGTTCGACACGGCAAAGATCGATGCGCTGGACAGAATGTGGTTGCAGGCTTATCGGGCGGGCGACTTAGAAAACGCGGCGTAGCCTGACTCAGGTTGCCACGAAAGTTACCCAGGCCCAGACCATCGCCACATATGTCAGGTTGTGCATCAATTGATCCAACCCGGCCGCGCGCCAAAATGCGGCTTGCGAAGGTTCAAGGCGATTCTTGTCGGAATAACTGGCTTTAACGAAATCGATATTGAAGTGGATGATCCATTCCAGCGCGGCGACGATTAAAATGAAGGTCAGGGGCGCGCCAAACACTGCAAACACAATGACAGAGCCCGCGACATGCACAGCAGCATGTTGCGCGCGTCCCAAGTGAAAATACTCACCACGTCCAGCAAGCATCTTCGGTGTTTGGAGGTAAAAGTCAGCGAACATATGCTTTACAAGCAGCAAGCAAAGCATAAGGAACACTGCGCCAAAACTGGCAGTCAAAAGAACCCTCCCGATATCGTCCTACTATCCACCTTAGGCAAATAGATGGGCATACGTAAATGAACTAGTTCACATAAGCTTAAGAATTCGCGTAATCGGGAAAAAAATTGCTAATTGTGTCTGGATGGCAGTAAAGTCATGCTGTTGAATTTGCGTGGATAACATCTGAACCGCGTCGTCGGTCAGCAGCAGGGGCAGGTTCCATAGAACGCACGATTTTCCGCTTTATCTGGAAGTACTCCAAACGCGACCAGCTGATCTTGCTGGCCGTGACAGCGACATTGTTCCCGCTGCTTTACCTGACGCTGGAACTGCCAAAGCGCATTATCAACGACGCGATTGGTGCACCCAACCCGGAAGTAACCGTCTGGGGCTATACGATGTCGCAGACGAATTTTCTGGTCATTCTGTGCTTTGCGTTTTTAGCGGCCGTGTTGGGGCATGGCCTGATGAAAATGCGCATCAACACTATGAAAGGTGTGCTGAGCGAACGGATGCTGCGACGCTTTCGCTATCAGTTGATCAGCCGCGCATTGCGCTTTCCGCAACCCTATTTCGAGCGGGTCAGCCAGGGTGAGATGGTGTCGATGATCACCGCTGAAAGCGAGCCGATGGGCGGGCTGATGGGCGACGCGATCAGCCAGCCTGTGTTGCAGGCCGGTCAGATGATTACGATCCTGACCTTTCTGTTTTTGCAGAGCTTTTGGTTTGGCCTGGCTGCAGTGGCGCTTATCCCTGTGCAAGCCTGGCTGATCCCCAAACTGCAACGCCAGATCAACCTGCTGAACAAAAAGCGTATTCAGGAAGTCCGGGTGCTTGCAGCCCAAATCGGTGAGAACGCTGCAGGGGCGTCGACGCTGCGCACAAATGGCGGCTGGCGGTATCGCCGGGCGATGATCTCCGACCAATTGGGGCGGTTGTTCGGCATCCGGTTCGAGATCTACCAGAAGAAGTTTTTTATGAAATTCATAAACAACTTCATCTCTCAACTGACGCCATTCATGTTCTACCTGATCGGTGGTCTGCTGGTGCTGCAAGGCTCGGTTTCGTTGGGAGCGCTGGTTGCAGCGCTTGCAGCCTACAAGGACCTGAGCTCACCTTGGAAAGAGCTTTTGACTTACTACAACCAGACGCAGGATATGTCTTTGCGTTGGGACGTGGTGATTGACCGCTTTGCGCCAGGTGGGATGCAGGACGAAGCCCTGTTTGAGGGCGAAGCTGACGCACGCCCTCATCTGAACGGCGACATAGTGCTGGATCATGTTTCGGTTCGGGACATGGACGGCAATCAGGTGTTGGACGATCTGAACCTCAGCTTTCCCGGCGGGAAGACAGTCGGCATTTCGGCACCCAGCGAAGAAGACAGACGGGCGATTGCGGAACTGTTGACGCGTGAAATCTTGCCAACTGGCGGCAAGGTTCGGATTGGCGAGGTCAATCTGGCCGAATTGCATCAAGGCGTCGTAGCCGCACGTATCGGGTATGCCACCTCACGCCCCGTCATGTTTCAGGGCACACTGGGTGACAATGTGATGATGCCGATGCGGTTCCGTCCTTTGGCAAATAGTACAGATGATCCCGATTTCGCAGAAACCTTGCGGGCGGGGAACAGTTCCGATCCGTTCAAGGCGGATTGGCTTGATCCGTCTTTGGCCGGACTTCAGGACGCGGCAGCTCTGCGCGATTGGTGGTTGCAACTGATCGACGGCATGGGCTCGGGCGCGGCCCTGTTTCAACGCGGTGCTGAACAAACCTTCAACGCAGCCGAGCATTGTGAACTGGCTCAGAAACTGGTCCAGCTGCGACCGACTGTGCGTCAGGCTGTTCAGGATGCGGGGCTTGAACAACAAGCGTTGATTTTTGATCGTAACCTGTACAACCCGGCCCTGCCTGTGGCCGAGAACCTGCTGTTTGCCACGCCCTGTGTGCCGGTGAACCACGCCTTACTGGTGGAACAGAAGGTCTTTCTGGGCCAATTGCGAGAGTTGGGCCTGGATGAAACACTGATCGCATTGACCCGCGACGTGATCGAGATGTTGCGCCAGATCTTTGGCCTTGACGGAACGGATCACCCATTGTTCCGCAAGCTTGGGTTGGATGCACAGACTTATGAAGCCGCCGTGGATTTGGTGGAACACACGCGCAAGGAAGGCTCGGCGGGGCTGGATGATGAACAGCTGGCCAATATGCTGGCGGTACCGTTTGTAATTTCGGCCGAACAGATCGGGCCTGCGTTCACTGATGAACTGAAGAACCGTATCCTCGAACTGCGGCACAGCCACTCTGAGAAGCTGATGGAGCGTTTGAAGGATGTCTTTGTTCCTTTGGACCCCGAAGTTTACGCGCCGGGGCTGACAGTCATGGAAAATGCGCTGTTCGGAAAAGTCAGTCAGATTGGCGGTGCCCGTTCCGATGAGGCGCGTAAGCTGATTGTTGATGTGCTGGCCGAAAACGGTGCGCGGCCATTGGTGACGGAACTGATTTATGACGTGCCGGTGGCCTTGGGTGGTCAGAACCTGCCCGCAGTGTTTGCCGAGCCATTGGCGTTTACCCGGGCCACGATCAAAAAACCGGACATCCTGATCCTGGAAAGCGCTTTGGCCAGCTATGACATGAAAACGCAGGTGGCCGTCTACAAGAAACTCCGAGAGTTGCTGCCTGAAACAACTGTCATCTACCTGAACGATCAGTTCGAAAATCCCGATGTATTCGACATGTACGTGGAAATCCGGCAAGGTCGTGTGGTCTCGGACGGAGGACCGGTCGACGTGGAGGAAGACAGCGCAGCATCAGCAGACCTGGCGCGAAAATTGCGAGCCTTGGAACAGACCCCTTTGTTTTCGGGTCTGGACCGGCGGCAGTTGCGTCTGCTGGCCTTTGGTGCACGCTGGTTCGAAGCCGAGCCGGGGCAGGTGGTGTTCCTGAAAGACGATCAACCAACCGATGGTGCCTATGTTGTGCTTGAAGGTGAGGCCGGTCTGTACTTGCCACAGGACCAAGGACCGGATCAGCTGATTACCACAGTAGGGCCGGGTGCTTTGGTCGGAGAGCTGGGATTGATCCGCAAAGAGCCGCGCGCGTTGAGCATGGTGGCAGAAACTCAGCTTTCCTGCCTGCGGATCGGTGAAGAGGAATTCCTTGCCGTTGTCGAGAACGACGCTGCAACCGCCTTCAAGCTGCTTCAGGTGATCGCAGGCTACGTCTCCAGTTAAGCGATCAGCTGTCTTCTGCGCAGAACAGTTTGTAGAGCAGACCAATCACCTGTTCCGTGTTCCCATCCCGCAGGGAATAGTAGATCGCCTTGCCTTCCCGGCGGGTCGAAACAAGCCCTTCTTCGCGCAGGCGGGCCAACATCTGGCTGACAGCGGCCTGTCGCAACTCAAGCAAATTCTCAAGTTCACCCACGGATTTTTCACCGTCACCAAGGTGGCACAAGATCATCAACCGCCCTTCATGGGCCAATGTTTTAAGGTACGCAGCCGCGCGGGCAGCATTGTCTTTCATATCCGGCAGAGTGTCTGTGCTGCGCGCCTGAGGATCGGTTTGTTTGAGTGCCACGTTTTGACCGTCGTTCCGATTATTATCGGAACAATATGCCTCAAACACGCTGGTGTTGTCACCCCTCGGTTGCCGGTGCGCCGCCTTGAAAAGCGTTGCCGTTGGCGTAATCGCAGGGCTCTTCCTGCATTTGCAGATGTAGGTCGCGACCCTCATAGGGATGTGCGCGGGCCAGTGTTTCGTCGACATCAATTCCAAGGCCCGGCGCTGTTGGCGCGGTCACGAACCCGTCCTCAACCCGAAGAGACCCTTTGATCAGTTGATCGTGAAACGGTGTTTCGATGGTTTCCAGCAACAGCAAATTAGGGATCGACGCGGCCAGATGGACATTGGCGGCCCATTCCACCGGACCCGCATAAAGATGCGGTGCCATCTGTGCGTTGAAGACTTCAGCCATTGCTGCAACTTTCTTCATCTCCCAGATCCCGCCCGCGCGTCCCAACGCCGGTTGCAGGATTTCCGCAGCCCCGGCGCGCAACACGGCGCCAAATTCGGCCTTGGTTGTCATGCGTTCGCCGGTGGCGACCGGGATGCGGACATTACGGGCGACGCGGGCCATGTCTTCGATCATGTCTGGCGGCGTGGGTTCTTCGAACCAAAGCGGTTGATAAGGCTCCAACGCTTGCCCCAGCCGAATGGCCCCGGCGGTGTTGAATTGACCATGCGTGCCGAACAGCAGGTCAGCCTTGTCGCCCACCGCTTCGCGGATTGCCTTGCAGAAGGCAACTGACATGGAAATGTCGCTCATGGCGGGCATGTGGCCGCCCCGGATCGTGTAGGGGCCTGCGGGGTCGAATTTGACGGCGGTATAGCCACGCCGCACCATTTCAGCCGCCGTTTCGCCAGCTTGTTCAGGAGAAGTCCAGAAATCAGTCAGATTATGCTGGGGCAGGGGGTAAAGATACGTATAGGCACGGATTCGGCCGTTCATTTTTCCACCCAGCAAAGCATAGACGGGGCGGTCGCGATCCTTGCCCAGAATGTCCCAGCAGGCGATCTCCAACCCCGAAAACGCGCCCATCACGGTCAAGTCCGGTCGCTGGGTGAAGCCGCTGGAATAGGCGCGGCGGAACATCAGTTCGATGTTTTCGGGGTTTTCACCCTGCATGTGCCGCTCGAACACGTCCTGAATGACATGGCGCATCGCCTCTGGTCCGACGGAGGAGGCATAGCATTCGCCCCAGCCGGTGATGCCGGTGTCTGTCGTCACCTTGACCAGTATCCAATAGCGCCCACCCCAGCCCGGCGCAGGCGGGGCGGTGACGATAACGTCGAGATCCTGTAGTTTCATCCCAAATCCTTTCGGAGGGTCAGGTCCTGTCGAACAGGATCACATTGCGCTTGGCCGATCCGGTTTTGGTGTCAGCGATGGCTTCGTTGATCTGATCGAGGGACCAACGACCCGAGATCAGTTCATCAAGCTTCAGCCGCCCTTGTTGATAAAGGTCCACCATCCACGGAATGTCCCGCTGAATCACCACATCGCCCATCTTCGACCCAACAACGCCCTGACCCAGAGCTGCCAGAACAACGGGTTCATAACTGGCCATGTCACCCGAATGCGGCATACCGATCATGATCGCCTTGCCGCCAAGGCCAAGATAGCGCGGTGCCTGATCGTAAGCGGGGATCGCGCCGACCGTGATCAGAACCGCATCCGCACCACGCCCGCCTAACGCCTTGTAAGCGGCTTTCCAGGGCTGGTCCAAACTGGCCAACACGCCGTGGGTTGCCCCGAATTCCTTGGCGATCTCAAGCTTTTCTTCGGTCATGTCCACGGCCACGATTCGACGTGCGCCGGCAATCCGTGCGCCCTGAATGGCGTTCAGACCAACGCCGCCCGCGCCAATGACCACAACGTCTTGGCCGGGGCGTAGACCAGCGGCATTGACCGCAGCACCGACTCCGGTGATCACCCCGCATGAGAGCAGGCTGGCCAGATCCTTGGGCAGGGTTTCGGGGATTTTGACGATTTGGCGGTGGTTCACCACAACTTTTTCAGCAAAGGCGCCGCACGCCATGGCTTGTTCGAGTGGGTCGCCATCGCCGGTCTTCAACGGGCCTTTGACCGTATCGTATGGGGTTTCGCAGATTGTCGGTTTTCCGCCCGCACAGCTGGGGCACGTTCCACAGGCACGGATCAGCGTGACAACCACAGGGTCGCCGACTTTGAAGCCCCCAGCGGCATCACCAACGGCGCTGATCACGCCTGCGGCCTCGTGACCGTATACTGCGGGCAGGAATCCGCCCCACGCGCCATCGGCGTATGATATGTCCGAGTGGCAGATAGCTACGGCTTCCAGCGTAACCTCGACTTCGCCCGTGCTGGGGGCTGCGAGTTGAACCTCTTCGATCAACAAAGGTTCGCCAAATGCCCGGCAGACTGCGGCTTTGATTGTTTGCATGTTATCTCTCTCTCCCGTTGCGTTCACGGTGGCCCGGGAAACGGCGACTCGCAAGGCAGAAACCGCCATTTGCGTGTCGTTGTTACGCCACTACAGGGCTGGATCTGCGGAACAAAAGGAAGCCCGCCAGCATGAGCACAAGTGCCAGCAGGAAGGGAGCGCCAGGCAGGTAGAGCGGCGTGTCGGGCCGAATGAACTGTGCAAAAATCGATGTCATCAGCAAAGGTGAGATCACCATCGACAGCGCGTGTAGTGCGGTCAGAACACCTTGCAATTCGCCTTGCTGCGAATCTGGCGTGGCCTTGGACATCATGGCCTGAAGAGCAGGTGTGATGACCGCCCCGATGGCCGTTATTGGAATGAGAAGCAGCGCGATGAGGCCGTTGGTGAGGAAGGCCAGAAATGCGAAGCTGATGATCTCAAAACCCATTCCATAGATGATCGTACCCCTCTCGCCCAGAAACCGGATAGCAGGTCGGATCAAACCACCCTGCACAATAGCCATGCCTATACCGTAGACACCCAAGGACAGGCCAATCATCTGTGGGGACCATCCGAATCGCTCGGTCGTGAAATAAGACCAGATAGCGGGGTAGACGTAGATGGACACTGAATACAGGAAATACACCCAAAGCAGCGGCCGGATACCGGGCAAAGATGCGATGGCGTTCAGCGAATTGAGAGGGTTTGCGCGTTTCAGGCTAAAGGCGCGGCGGTTCTTGTCGGTCACGGTCTCTGGCATCACGAAATAGCCGATGCAAAAGGTCAGCGCTGCCAACCCGGCAGCGGCCCAAAACGGTGCGCGCGTGCCATATTCACTGAGCAATCCACCAATCACAGGCCCAAGGACGAAGCCCATGCCAAAGGCGGCCCCCAGCAGGCCAAAGTTAGCGGCCTTGTCTTTGGGGTCGGACACATCTGCCATAAAGGCCGCAGCAGTAGCGTGGGTCGCTGCGGTTATACCGCCTACGATACGCCCTATCAGCAACAACCAAATGCTGCCCGCAACAGCCATGACAACATAATCCATCGCCATGACAAACAGGGACACCAATAGGACGGTTCTGCGTCCGTACGCGTCTGACAGGTTTCCAAGTATGGGCCCAAAGATAAACTGCATCGCGGCGAAGGCGGTGCTTAGGACACCGCCCCAGATCGCTGCATTGGCAAGCGAGCCGCCCTGAACCTCGACGATCAGTTCAGGCATGATCGGCATCACCAGACCGATGCCCATGGCGTCGATCATGACGATGCAGAGGATGAAGAAAAACGGCAGACGCATGGAACCCGACAAGAGATCTGTTCAGCGCACCCTAAGCACAGATGATCACTGAGGAAAGCGAGAGTTTTCGCCAAACGAAATGCCGTTGCGACAGATCAGGGCAATTTGTCTGCCAGTTCTGATAGGATTTGCGCAAGCTCGCGCGGGTGCGAGAAGAACGGGGAATGCGAACTGTCGATGGTGCGGCGCATTTCTTCGGGGATAAGGGCGCTCATCGTTGCTTGGTATTCGGTTGGTACCGTGTGATCGTCCGTGGTGCGGATATACGCCTTGGGCACAGTGTCGAATTTCGCACCTGTCGGAAGGGGGGTTTCTTGTGGGTGGATGGCCTGAGGGCACAGGCGCGCGTATGCATAAGGCAGGATATTGTCGGGGCAGTCATGGTAGAATAGCTGGGGAATAGCTTCGGCAGACACGGTGTATGACAGCCCATCCGGGGATTTCTCAACCGCGTGTGCAATAGTTTGCCTGGGGCCAAGCCTGCGCATCTCGGCCATAGAAAGACCGTCTTTGGGCACATAAGCGCACAGATAGATCAGCGCGCGCATGGTATCGGGTTGCGCTTCGGCGGCGGCGCTGATCGGGTAGCCGCCCCAAGAATGCCCAACGATGATTGTATCGGCAGTGCTGGCGTGCAGCACTGCGTCGCAGCAACTGTCCAGCGTGACCTCGGCTACGGGCGTGGGGTCAGCGCCATGGCTGGGCATGTCGATGGCTTTGGCAGAATGCCCCAGAGCTTCAAGCGCGGGGATCAGGTCGCGCCAGCACCATGCGCCGTGGCAAGAGCCGTGGACCAACAGGAAAGACGCCATTGCCGTTCTCCTTCAGATATGTCCGATTTCGGTCAGAAAACCAGTCAGGATTTCTGCATATTCCGCTGGTTTTTCAACGCAGGGCAAATGTCCGGCCCGGCGCATCAGTCGGAACCGGGACCCCGGGATCAGATCGACGGTCTCTCGCACCAGATCGGGGGGTGTTGATCCGTCTTCGCTGCCTGCAATGCCCAAGGTCGGGAGGCGCAGCCCACTCGTTGGGGTATAGAAATCGGTGCCTGCAATGGCCGAGCAGCAGCCCAGATACCCTTCAGTCGGCTGGCCCACCATCATGTCGCGCCAAGGAAGGTGGTGTTGTGCGGCGCGGAAATCACGCGAAAACCAACGCTCCATCGTTGCGTCGGCCAATGCTTCGATCCCGCCCTTGCGCACGGCTTCAATCCGATCCTGCCACACCGAAGGAGTGGCGATTTTGGCGGCAGTATTCGAAAGAACCAATGCCCGGACCTGATCCATGCGCTTGACGGCAAGACCTTGGGCAATCATCCCGCCTATGGACAGGCCCACGAAAACACAGTCGCGGACCTGTAGGTGATCCAACAACGCCTCTGCATCGCGTATCAATGCGCCCATCGAATACGGCGCGGTCGGCACCGAGGATTGCCCGTGACCACGTTTGTCGTATCGGATGATGCGCAGCCCTTTTGGCAAATGCGGCAAGACCGCATCCCACAGGTGCAGGTCGGTTCCCAAGGAATTGGCAAAGACCAATGGCGCACCGTCTGTTGGGCCGTCGATGCGGTAATTCAGTTTCACGTCGCCCAGATCAGCGATCTTCATGACTGGCTTCCTTGTCGCCATGACCTTTTGGGGTGCAACATGCACATCTTGTGCAGCCCTGTCAGGTCAGGAATTCCAACGCCTTTGAAAATACTGCCGGATCAACATTGCCGCCAGACGCAACAACGATCACGTCGTCTCCTTCGATCTGGTCGCCCCGGAACAGGGCCGAGGCCAGGGCAACCGCGCCGCCGGGTTCCAGTACGATCTTGAGACGCAGGAAGGCAAGCGCCATGGCGCGCAAAGCTTCTTCTTCGGTGACAGACAAGCCCGGACCGCAAAGGCGGTTGAGAATCGGAAACGTGATGTTTCCGGGTTGCGGTGTCAGAATGGCGTCGCAGATGTTGCCTGAAGCTGCGTTGTTGTTTTCAATCTGCCCTGAGGCAAGCGAGCGTTTGACGTCATCGAACCCCTCTGGCTCACAAGGGCGCGCGCGCAGGTTCGGCGCATGTTTTTCCAGGGCCAGAGCGATGCCCGAGGTCAGGCCGCCCCCGCCGCAACAGACCAGCACGTCTGCCTGAGTGACGCCCAGATCCGCTGCCTGACCGGCGATTTCAAGGCCGGTGGTGCCTTGGCCTGCAATAACCAGCGGTTCGTCATAAGGTCGGATCAGGGTCAGTCCGCGCTCGGCTGCGATGGCTTCGCCAATTTCTTCTCGCTTTTCATTCGCACGGTCATACAGAACAACTTCGGCCCCAAGCGCGCGGGTGTTTTCGATCTTCAACTGTGGGGCGTCCGACGGCATAACGATAACCGAAGAAATGCCGTGCTTTGATGCCGCCATTGCAACGCCTTGTGCGTGGTTGCCCGAGGAATACGCAATCACACCGCGCTGACGCTCGGCTTCTTCCAGTGCCGAAATCGCGGACCAGGCCCCGCGAAACTTGAAGCTGCCGGTATGTTGCAGACATTCCGGTTTGACCAAAACCCGACGTCCGGCGAGATTGTCGAGAAATGGAGAAGACAGGATCGGTGTCTTTCGGATGTGTCCGTTCAGCCGTTCTGCTGCGGCTTCGATCATTTCGATTGTGCTCATGCGGCGTTCTTCAATACCTTTTGTATGAGATCCAAAGACTGGGGTTCGTTCAGAAACGGAACATGCCCACGATCGGGAACTTCGGTTGAGATCAAGCCCGGATGGCGGTCGTGCATTTCGGCAACTGTGTCGGCACTCAGAACATCGGAATTCGCCCCCCGGATAACACCAGTCGGAATGTCCCGCAGGGCTTCAAAGAACATCCAAAGATCAGGTGTCGCCCCGCTTGCAGCCTGTTCGATCAGTGCCTTTCGCAGTGCCGGATCGTAGCGTAGCGCCAACCCATCTTCGTGTTTTTCGTACTGAATTTCGGCCTGCATCCGCCAGGTTTCCAGGGAAACGCCGGGGAATTGAGGCTCCATTACCTGTTTCAGTGTCAGAGCGGCCTCATCATAGGTTTGCGCAGTCGGTTGCGTGCCCACATAGGCCATGATCTTGGCAATACCGGAAGTTTCAATGACAGGTCCAACATCGTTCAGGATCACCCCGGCCAGCCGCTCGGGATGGCTTGCGGCCAGGGCCATGGCGATCAGACCACCCCGCGAGGTTCCCAGAACGAAAGTCCTCTCGATCCCCAGTACATCCAGCAGTTCGATCGCGTCATGCGATTCACGAAAGATGTTGTAGTTCATGAAATCAGGATCATAGTCCGACCGGCCACGCCCTCTGTAATCCATCGCAATCATGCGCAGGTCAGCGGCATGAGGGGCAAAAAACGAAAAGTCGCGGCTGTTTCGGGTCAGTCCGGCCAGACACAAAAGCGGCGTGCCCGTGCCCGTTTCCTCAAAGTAGATGCGCTTGCCGTCCGTGGTTGTGAAGTTTGACATCAAAGCCCTGCGAGTTTTGGGATTGTGGTTAAATCGGACAGCACATGGGCTGGTGTCCAGGGCAGGCGGTCCATCGGTTCACCGATCCGGTTGACCCACGCAGTGACGAAACCGTACCCGCTGGCACCTGCCGCATCCCAACCGTTTGAGCTGACGAACAACACCTCGTCACGGGCGCAGTCAAACCGTTTCTGGACCAGATCATACACGCGGGCATGGGGTTTGAAGACACCTACACTCTCAACCGACAGAACATCGTCCAGCACATCGCCGATTCCCGCAGACTGCACAGCGCCGTCCAGCATGGGGGGCGAACCGTTGGACAGGATCGCCGTTTGCAACCCGCCTGCCTTGAGGGCTTTCAACATGTCGGGAACTTCGGGGTAGGCTTGCAACTCCCAATAAAGATCAAGCAGACGTTGGCGTAGTTTCTGGTCGCTTTGCAGTCCAGCGGCGTCCAGCGCCCAATCCAGCCCGTCCTGAGTGACATCCCAAAAATCGGCATGGGCATCCGCCACTGCGCGCAGCCAGGTGTATTGCAATTGCTTCAGGCGCCAATGCCCCGCGACTGTTGGCCATTTGTCCTTGAGGGCTTCAAATCCCGGTTCGTCGGCAGCCTGGCGGGCAGCGGCTGCAACGTCAAAAAGTGTTCCGTAAGCATCGAAGACACAGGTGGTGATCGGCATGTGATCCTCCTCTGATCGCGCGCAGGTTGGCACAACAACGAGGAGGGTGAAAGAGCCAAGGGTTTACAACATTGTGTCAGGCTCTAGGGTTGGCCGCTCAATCCTGTAAAACGGCCGGAGGCCACGATGACCGAAATCAAACAAGGCGACACGGTTCGCATCCACTACACCGGGACGCTGCTGGACGGCCAAACCTTTGACAGCTCAGAGGGGCGCGATCCTTTGGAGTTTGTGGTCGGATCTGGCCAGATTATTCCCGGCTTAGACAGTGCTATGCCCGGCCTGTCCGTGGGGGACAAAAAGCGGGTCGAGATTGCCTGTGTGGATGCATACGGTCCGATCAACCCTGCGATGCGTCAGGAAATTCCTCGCGAAGGCATTCCAGATGACATCCCGCTTGAGCCTGGAACGCAATTGCAGATGCAGTCACCGGATGGTCAAGCTGTACCAGTCACCGTGGTCGGTGCGAATGAAGCGACTGTAACTTTGGACGCCAATCACCCGCTGGCTGGTCAGGATTTGATTTTCGATATCGAGGTGGTGTCAATCAACTGACGCATGGTTCGGGCCGGTATTCCGGTCCGGCAATTATCCGATCAGTGTTTCAAGTGCTATGCGCACCTGCGGTTGCGTGAAAAAGACAAACGCGACCAAAAGACATGTCAGCGATAGCAGCAGAACTCTGGCACGTTGGCTGAGAAAACCGGATTTCTTCCGGGTTTGCGTCGCACGTGCGTTATTCGCAATGATTTGATCTAGCTTGCTCATATCGAATTCCTGCCGCCTAAAGATGGTGAAATCTTGGCAGCGGCAGGGAAAGATATGGTCACATGGATTCGGGCTGAGGCATCCCAAGAACGTGGAAACCACCATCGACGCGGATGATTTCACCCGACGTGCATGCGCCCGCATCAGATGTGAGGTAAACCGCAGTTCCGCCCACGGCCTCCAACGTTGCATTAGAACGCATTGGAGCGTTCTGGTCGCAAAACTTATAGGTCTTGCGCGCACCGCCGATGGCTGCACCGGCAAGGGTTCTCATCGGTCCCGGAGAAATAGCGTTCACACGGATCCCGTCAGGGCCAAGGTCGTTGGCCAGATAGCGCGTTGCCGATTCCAGAGCCGCCTTGGCAACCCCCATGACGTTGTAATTCGGTACAACGCGGTTTGATCCTTGATAGGTTAGGGTCAGCAGCGAGCCGCCATTGTCCTTCATCATCGGATAGGCGCGGCGCGCCACTTCGATGAAGGAATAGGCCGAGACGTCCATTGAATGTTTGAAATTTGCCCGTGTGGTATTCAGGAAACGGCCTGTCAGCTCGGACTTGTCCGAATATGCGATGGCATGGACAACAAAATCGATGGTGGGCCAGCGCTGGGCCAGCTCGCCGAATGCACGATCCAGCGAATCGTCATCGGTGACATCTGCGTCGACCATGAAGTCGCTGCCAAGGCTTTGGGCCAAAGGCTCGAGCCGTTTGCCGAATGCCTCGCCCTGATAGGTGAATGCCAGTTCTGCGCCCGCCTCGTGCATGGCTTTGGCAATGCCCCACGCGATTGAGCGGTCATTGGCCACGCCCATGATCAGGCCGCGTTTACCCTTAAGAAGATCCGACATCACTTTCACCCGTTATACTTTGACAGAATCATGGACCCGTTGGTGCCGCCAAAGCCGAAGCTGTTGGTCATGACACTGTCCAGTCCTGCGTTTTCAACCACTTCGGTCGCAATTTCACCGGGCTGGATGCCCTCGGCAAGCGTGTCGACATTGATCGACGGCGTAATGAAATCATGATCCAACATCAGCAGGCAGAAGATCGCTTCGAGCGCGCCCGCCGCCCCTTGCGCGTGGCCAGTCATCGACTTTGTTGACGAAATAGGTGGCACGTTACCTTCGCCAAAGATGCGGCGCACGGCTTCAACCTCACCCACGTCGCCGACAGGGGTCGAGGTGCCGTGGGCATTGATGTAGTCCACTTTGCGGCCTTCGGGCAGAGTGCCAAGCGCCAGACGCATTGCACGCTCACCGCCTTCACCGGACGGGGCCACCATGTCATGGCCGTCCGAAGTTGCCGCGTATCCGGTGACCTCGGCGTAGATCTTTGCGCCACGCGCCAGCGCGTGCTCTAGATCCTCCAGCACGACGATGCCGCCGCCGCCTGAAATCACAAACCCATCGCGGTTTTCATCAAACGCGCGCGAGGCTTTGTCCGGAGTGTCGTTGTATTTCGAAGACATCGCGCCCATCGCGTCAAACAGGCACGAGAGCGTCCAGTCCAGTTCTTCGCCGCCGCCAGCAAACATCACATCCTGCTTGCCCAACATGATCTGTTCCGCCGCATTGCCGATGCAGTGCAGAGACGTCGAGCAGGCCGAAGTGATCGAATAGTTGATGCCCTTGATCTTGAACGCAGTAGCCAGGTTTGCCGAAATCGTCGAGCACATGCATTTCGGCACTGCAAACGGCCCAATCCGCTTGGTTGCACCAGTTTTCAGAACGGTTTGATGTGCCGTCAGCATCGCACTGGTCGACGGGCCGCCCGAACCAGCGACCAGACCGGTGCGTGGGTTCACAACCTGTTCTTCGGTGAGGCCAGCGTCTGCAATCGCCTGGCTCATGGCGATGTGGGCATAAGCGGCGCCCGGGCCCATAAAGCGCAAAGTACGCTTGTCCACATGCTGGGTCACGTCGATCTTGAGCGTTCCGGCAATCTGGCTGCGAAAACCATGTTCGACCATCTGCTCGTTGGCCTCGATCCCGGATTTGCCTGCTTTGAGCGAGGCCAGAACCTCTTCGGCATTGTTCCCGATGGAGGAGACGACCCCCAGACCGGTGACGACGACGCGACGCATAAGCGTACTCCTGTATTTCGTTTTCAGTGACGTGTCCGATAGCTGGGGTTAGCTTTCCGACAGTGCAACCTTCATATCTTTTACCTGATAAATTACTTCGCCGTCGGCTTCGACCCGGCCATCCGCCACACCCATAGTCAGGCGGCGGGTTTGAACAGCTTTGGTGAAGTCGACGTAATATGTCAGCATCTTGCGATCCGGGCGGACCATTCCGGTCAGTTTGACTTCGCCCACGCCCAGCGCATAGCCGCGTCCCTGCCAGCCGCGCCAGCCCAGATTGAAGCCGGTCAACTGCCAAAGGCCGTCCAGACCCAAACAACCGGGCATGATCGGGTTGCCCGGGAAATGGCAGTCAAAGAACCAAAGGTCAGGCGTGATGTCGAACTCGGCCACAACATGACCTTTCCCATGCGCACCGCCATCGCCTGAGATATCGGTGATCCGGTCCATCATCAGCATCGGCGGGGCAGGCAACTGCGCGTTGCCGGGGCCGAATAATTCGCCGCGGGCGCATTTGAGCAGATCATCTTTGTCAAAACTGCTAGGGAACTGGGCCATTCTGCCGCCTTTCCTGCCGGGGGTCTGTCTTTACATCTGGCCTCGTCTATCACCCGTTTGCAAGGTCCTGCAAGAGTGGTGGCCCACATCATGTTGTGTACGCACCTAACTTTGCGAATGAATTTCATTTGAAATTGCCAACTATGCGCCCCTATATATAAACCAGCAACTATGGGTATCGGATCGATGACACCTCAGAGCCATGAAATAGCGACGGGTTGGCTGGTAAACGCCGGCTTGCGACCTACGCGTCAGCGTGTGGCGCTGGCTGAGCTTCTTGTTGGCGACGGCCGCCATCGCCATGTCACCGCAGAAAGCCTGTTTGAGTCTGCCAAGGCAAACGGGGACGCTGTGTCTTTGGCTACGGTTTACAACACCCTTCGCGCCTTTTGTGACGCGGGTGTTCTGCAGGAAATCACAGTGGACGGTTCGAAAAGCTATTTTGACACCAATACCCACGATCACCCCCATTTTTATTGGGAAGACGAAGCCCGCCTGAGTGATGCTCCGTCGGACCAGCTTGTGATTCAGCGCTTGCCTGAAGCGCCCGAGGGCGTTGAGATTGCGTCGGTCGACGTTGTTATCCGGCTGCGCAAGAAATAGGGCGTCAAACCTGTTTCAATCCTTCCTTTAAAACGCGTTCGGCCTGATCGACAGTTGGGTCAGCCGGGCCTGTGCCGTGTCGTGCCATAACCACGGATTCGGCGGCGTCCGGGTCGGTGATCGGAATGCCGACCAATCGCCGGTTGTCATAACTTACAGGGCTGGGCGGGCTGGCGTAACTGATTCCGATTCCCTCGCCATGCGCGGCAAGACTGCGTTGAATTTCCAGCGACGCTGCCCGGTGCGCGACTGTAGGGCGCAGACCCATGCGGCGAAATAGACCCAGGATGTGCTGAGCCGAAAGCCCTTCGGTCGACAGGATCAGAGGGTGCGCTGCGATGTCGGTCAGGGCAACGCCATCCGTTGACGCAAGCGGATGATCTAGCGGCATCAACGCCTTTGGCCTGCTGTCAAACAACTTTGTTCGGGTAAACCCGGCGTCCATGGTCAAATCGTAGGTGATCGCAATGTCGATCTGGCCGTCGATCAAGCCGTTAAGAAGCCCTTCGAAGGATGCAGCGACATAGGAAATCGCGACATTTGGGAAAGCGACGCGCAAATGATGCAGGGCAGGGGCCAATAGGAACGGGGCGAGGTCTGTGAAGCAGCCCAATGTGAATTGCGTCATTCCCGGCGTGGGTGATTCTGAGGTTTCGATTCGCGCAGCGGCGTTCAGCAAAGCCTCGGCCTGTTCAATAAACCTCCGACCCTGCGGGGTCAGGGCCATGGCCGCACCCCGGCGGCGAATGAACAGTGGGTGCCCAAGATGTTCTTCAACCCGTGTCAGTGCGGTGGACAGGGCCGGTTGCGATACATTCAAATACTGCGCTGCTGCGGACAAGCTTCCATGGCGTCCGACCGCGCAGACATATTCGTATTGGCGAAGGGAAATATATAACATGAAGTTATTTATAGCTTCGGAAGATATGATTTGAACAGAATGCATATTCAAAGCAAAACGGGGCAAAGCCAAAGGAGACCCGGATGCCACACCCACTCGTATCTCAAGCGATGATCGACACTTATCAGCAAGATGGTGTTGTTCTTATCAAGGGACTGTTCGCGGATCACGTGGATCAGCTGCGCGAGGGCGTGGCAGCAAATATGGCTGAGCCTGGCCCCTTTGCCTCGGAAAATAAAAAGTCGGGCGAAACCGGGCGGTTTTTCGACGATTATTGCAACTGGACCCGAATTCCTCAGTTCCGCGAAGTTATCGAAAACTCATCGGCTGCCGAGGTTGCCGCCGATCTGATGCAATCGCAAAGTGTTCAGATGTTCCACGATCACGTGCTGGTCAAAGAGCCGGGCACATCGATGGCCACCCCCTGGCATCAGGACGGGCCGTATTACTTCGTCGAGGGACAGCAAACCATCAGCTTCTGGTCTCCGCTGGATCCAGTCCGCCAGGCAACGCTGCGCTGTGTCGCCGGATCGCATCGGTGGGAGAAAGAGGTTCTGCCGACCCGTTGGGTGTCAGAGGAAGGCTTCTTCCCGGATGAAGGTCAGTACATTCAAGTTCCGGACCCGGATGCCGAAGGGATGCGGGTTGTTGAGTTCGAAATGGAGCCGGGTGACGCCGTGGCGTTCAACTATCGCACTTTGCATGGCGCGCGAGGCAACCAGTCGGACAGCCGTCGCCGCGCGTTCTCGCTGCGCCTGGTTGGGGATGATGCACGCTATGTTGAACGCCCGGGCCGCACCTCGCCCCCGTTTCCCGGTCACGACATGACACCGGGTCAGCGCCTGCGCGAGGACTGGTTTCCTATGCTGTTGCAGCGCTGAGGCGACTCAGAACCACTGACCTGATTCGATCAGACCCAGATCCAGCAGCTGGCGGGACTGCCATTTAAACGGCACTGAGTTCCGCCAGCGAAAGCTGGGGATGTCAAAAGTAGACCCTGCATTTGTCTTCAGGGCTTTTGCCGCCCGAAATGAGCATACGGCCGCAGTCATGTTGTGATGCCATGGGCAGGAATAGGTGTTGTATTCCGGTTCATTGAATGTGTGGTCAGGCTGCAAGACCAGCCCTTTTTGCGATTTGAACAGGGCGATGCGGTCAATCCGGCGGCGTTCGTATGGAACGTGTTCTTCAAACCGCCAGCGTAAACCACCCGAAATATCCAACTGCCGGTCTAAAGGCTGGCCGCTTGGGTCGTGGCGGGTATGAGCATAGTAGCCCGTGCTGTCGAAGAGGGCGTGATCGGGCGCGACTCCGTTGGGATTGGTGCTTAGATCATCGGCATAAAGGTCAATGACATAGCTGAGCATGGCATTGCGCCTTTCTTCGCTGTGAAAGGCCAGCATTTCACCAACGCTGCGCGTTTCGCAGAAAGGAAAGAACAGGTATTCGGCGTTGTAACAGTAATACATCCAAACGCCCGGCGCGGCCTGGATAATCCTGTTTATGGTGTCAAACACCATGGATCGGGGCGTGCATTTCAGCGTGACCCGGTGCACGAGATCAGTGAGGTCCGCGTCGAGAGCGAGGTCCTGAGGCATGAAAACAAGCACCGACTTGAACCCCAACTGCAGGTGATGCCGCACGGTGCTGTCCAGCTCGACCTCGTCTTCGGCAAAAATCAATGCGATGGGCCCTTTGGCCAATGCAGTCTGACCCGATTTCAGAAAATGGTCCGGGGATTCGTACTTCATCGCGTGTTTTCGGTTTTGCCTTGCTGGAAAGTCCCGCCAAATTCGGGTAATTGCGCCCGCATTGCAAGCGGCGTTCGAAGCATATAGATGACGCCGGTCCCGCGAATGCAAAGGCCCGATCCATGTCCGAACCGAAGAAGCTGTTTATCAAGACCTATGGCTGTCAGATGAATGTCTATGACAGCGAGCGCATGTCCGAGGCACTGGGCGGGCAGGGCTATGTCGAAACCAAGACACCTGATGATGCGGATATGATCCTGCTGAACACCTGTCATATTCGCGAAAAGGCCGCGGAAAAGGTGTATTCTGAACTGGGCCGGTTCAAGGGTCTGAAGGCCGAGAAACCGGATCTGAAAATCGGCGTCGCGGGATGTGTCGCGCAGGCTGAAGGCGAAGAGATCATGCGCCGTCAGCCTCTGGTCGATTTGGTTGTTGGCCCGCAAAGCTATCATCGCTTACCCGAGATGGAGGCCAAGACCCGCGCTGGTGAAAAGGCGCTGGATACGGATTTTCCGGAAGAGGACAAGTTTGAGAAGCTAAAGAACCGCCCCAAGGCCAAGCGTGGCCCGACGGCGTTTCTGACGGTTCAGGAAGGCTGTGACAAGTTCTGCGCCTTCTGCGTTGTACCCTATACGCGTGGTGCCGAAGTCAGTCGCCCGGCCGATCGAATTATTCGCGAGGCACATGACCTGGTTGAACGCGGGGTGCGCGAGATCACATTGCTGGGGCAAAATGTGAATGCTTATCACGGCGCAGGCCCGACCGGCGACATGACACTGGCGGGTCTGATCTGGGAGTTGAACAAGGTCGACGGTCTGGAGCGGATTCGCTTTACGACGTCGCACCCCAATGACATGGCCGATGACCTGATCGAGGCGCATGGCACTTGCGACAAGCTAATGCCTTATCTTCACCTGCCGGTGCAGTCAGGTTCGGACCGCATTCTCAAACGGATGAACCGCAGCCATACAGCCGAAAGCTATCTGCGCCTGATCGAAAAAATCCGCGCGGCGCGCCCGGATATTGTGATGTCTGGCGATTTCATTGTCGGGTTCCCCGAGGAAACCGAAGAGGATTTCTACGCAACGATGGATTTGGTCGAAGAGGTCAAATACGGCTACGCGTATTCGTTCAAATACTCCACCCGCCCCGGAACGCCCGCAGCCGAGCGGGCACAGGTTGACCCTGCGGCGGCGGATGAACGGTTGCAAAGACTTCAGGCCCTGATTACCCGGCATCAGCGGGAGATTCAGGATAGCATGGTGGGCCGAACCGTGCGTGTTCTGTTCGAAAAGCCGGGACGCCTGACGGGTCAAATGGTCGGAAAGTCTGAGTATCTTCATTCGGTCCACGTCAAAGGCCCCGAGATCGAGACTGGAGATTTGAAAGAGGTTCGGATCACCGAGTCGGGTGCCAATTCGTTGGCCGGAGAGCTGCTGTAGATCGGCAAGTATCCACCGGTCAGCCACCATAGTTGGTGTTTGTTTCCAAAATTTACCCTTGATTTATTGCTTGGAACTATGTTCGGAGAAGAGCCAAGTTTTTCCGGGCGTAAAGTTATGCGTTAAAAAACGGTTTTTGGCCGGTGTTGCGACCGGAGTGATGGAGGCACGAGTGACGACCCTTAAGAACTTCAGGATTTCAAAACTTGGCAGAACACTTCCTGCGGCGTCACTTGCCACTCTTCTGGCTAGTACAACAATTGCAGGTGATCTGAAGGGCACTGTAACCGAGCCTGAAGTGATTAGCCCGACTAGTTTCGGCAGCGATGTCAGCGCTTTTTATCTGGGATTGGCCGGCGGTTATGGCTCGGGGGGCGATGATCGCTTCGGCCTAAGAACACCCGCCGGGTTGTTCGATGTCGGCGAACAGGATCTGTCTGGTTCTTACGGTGAGATTCGTGGCGGCTGGCGCGGTATCCTGCCTGCCAGAGGTGGCCGTGATTACGTTTATGGTTTCGAAATCGGGTACCAGTTCGGATCCTTTGATGACAGCGTTGGCACCCAGATTGGCGGCGTCGATGTTCAGGGTGGCACCGAGGTGTCCGATGTACTGGCGATCCGGTTTAAAAATGGTCTGACCAACCGCAGCGGTCGAATCCTGTATTTCGTCAGTGTCGGCTATTTGTGGGGTGACATTGAAACGACCAACAGCATCACATTTGGCGGTTCGACGCAGAACTTCGCGGTAACAGATCGGCGGAACGGATATTCTGCCAGCATTGGGGCTGAACATAAACTCACCGACAATTGGTCGATTACCGGTGAATATGAATACGTCCAGTTCGACTCGAAAACCGTCCAGTTCAGCTCAGGCTTTTCTACAAAGTCGACGCCAAAATACGGCGGCCTCAGATTCGGGCTGAACTATACGTTCTGATGCCAACTGGAACGGCGTTTTTCGGCTGTTTTGTCATCCCTGCGCTAAATTTTGAATCTGTGGCTTGCGCCCACCGAGTTTTGTTGTCTACGCTCAGGGTGAACAGCCAAGACAGGAGAACGGATTGGCCATCGGTGCCCTGACCCCACCGCAAGATGAAATGCCCCAGCGTGAGGCGTTTGTAGAATTTCCCGACAACCGATTGTTGATTGACCTATGCGGCGAGTACGACCGCAATCTGACCGATATAGAAAGTAAGCTTTCGGTCCAGATTGTACGCCGTGGCAACCAGCTGGTTGTCATGGGCGACGAAGATGCTCAGAAACAGGCCGTAGAAGTGCTGCAATCGCTTTATACCCGCCTGGAAGGGGGGCGCGAGGTCGAAGCCGCAGATGTGGATCGCGAGCTGCGTATGGGTGCTTCGGAACAAGGTACGGGCTCGCGCGACGGCGATCAGCTTGAGATGTTCAAGGGTGGCTCGGTCGAGATCAAGACCCGTAAGAAACTGGTCGAACCACGTACAGACGCTCAGAAAGCCTATGTTCAGTCGTTGTTTCAGAACGAATTGGCCTTTGGCATTGGCCCTGCGGGAACAGGTAAAACCTATCTGGCGGTTGCTGTTGGTGTTTCGATGTTTATCGGTGGCCATGTGGATCGAATCATCCTGAGCCGCCCGGCGGTCGAGGCGGGTGAAAAGCTCGGTTATTTGCCTGGTGACATGAAGGACAAGGTCGATCCTTATATGCAGCCGCTTTATGATGCGCTGAACGATTTTCTGCCGGGTAAGCAACTGGCCAAACTGATCGAAGAAAAACGAATCGAAATCGCCCCGCTGGCATTTATGCGCGGTCGAACTCTGGCTAATGCCTTCGTGGTTCTGGACGAAGCCCAGAACGCGACGACCATGCAGATGAAGATGTTCCTGACCCGTCTGGGTGAAGGCAGCCGTATGGTTATCACCGGCGACAGATCGCAGGTGGACCTGCCGCGCGGAGTGCAATCCGGTCTGGCGGATGCTGAAAGGTTGTTGAAAACGATACCAAATATCAGCTTCAACTATTTCACGTCAAAAGACGTCGTTCGTCACCCGCTTGTCGCCGCCATCATCGAGGCGTATGAGGCCGATGCGGGCCGCGTTAGCAGTTGAGTGCAAGGCCCTTTGCAAGGGCTGTTGTGCGGTAAGATGAACCTGGAACTCACTGTCGAAGACAATCGGTGGCAAGGTCTTGAGGCCTTGTCGCACAAGGCGATTTCTGCTGTTTTGGCGTTTGTCGAACTGGATTCTGAGGTTTGTGAAGTCAGCGTTTTGGGCTGCGATGACGCACGGATTGCTGACCTGAATACAGAGTTTCGCGGCAAGCCAAGCGCCACCAACGTCCTGAGTTGGCCGGCCGAAGATCTGACCCCTGATGAGCCTGGGCAGGTGCCGAATGCGCCCGAACCAGATTTCACCGGGGAAATCCCATTGGGCGACATCGCAATATCCTTTGACACCTGCTTACGTGAGGCAACTGACGTGGGCAAAGCCATGGACGATCACGTGATCCATTTGCTTGTTCACGGAACGTTGCATTTGCTCGGGTATGATCACATTCGTGATCCCGATGCCACCCTGATGGAAAGGATTGAGGTCGAGATACTTGGCAAATTAGGTATCGATGACCCATATAAGGTATGAAGGGGTCAGATGACCCGATCAGTTGGAACAGGATAATGGGCGAGACAGACGGCAGTTCTAGGGCGGCGCACAGCGCGCAACCACAGGACGGCAGCAATACGATCGAAGAGAAAAGCGGATTTTTTTCTCGAATTTTTGATGCGTTTTCGGGCGATGAGGCTCAACCGCAACCGGTGGCGAACGGACAGGATGGAACGGCGTCTCAGTCCCGTGGGATGATTAACCTGCGGCGGATGCGTGTTGAAGACGTCGCTATTCCGACTGCCGAAATCGTATCGGTGCCTTCTACGATCACCAAAGACGAGCTTGCGGATGTATTCCGTGAGAGTGGCTTGTCCAGAATCCCGGTTTATGAAGGCACCCTGGATACGCCTCTGGGTTTTGTCCATCTCAAAGACTTTGCGTTGACCCATGGGTTCAACGGCGGGGGCAGTAGCTTCGATCTTGTCTCGATGCTGCGCACGCTGTTGTTTGTACCGCCGTCAATGCCGATCGGAATCTTGTTGACTAAGATGCAGACAGAGCGGCGGCACATGGCGTTGGTGATTGATGAATATGGCGGTGTTGATGGCTTGCTTACCATCGAAGACCTGATCGAACAAGTCGTTGGTGAAATCGCTGATGAGCACGATGCCGACGAAGATCAGTTGTGGGTGCAGGAGAAACCCGGCTGTTATGTCGTGCAAGCCCGTGTCCCGCTTGAGGATTTCGAGGCCGAGATTGGCCGCTCGTTGACCAGCCATGAAGACGTGGACGAAGAAGAAATTGATACTTTGGGCGGCTTGGTGTTCATGCTGTCGGGTCGTGTGCCTGCACGAGGAGAAGTTGTGATCCACCCCGAAGGTCCTGAATTTGAAGTCCTCGACGCCGATCCGCGTCGCATAAAAAGGCTTCGTGTCATGCTGCCGGAAATCGCTGCATGACCCCCCTGCGGGGCTTGCCTTTCCCGCTGAGACTACTGGCCGCCGCCATATTGGGCGGAGTGGCAGGGTTTGGTTTTGCGCCTTATGGCTATTGGGCGCTGACGATCCTGTCTCTGGTCCTGATCGTGCCGCTGTTCCTGTCCAGCGAAACCCGCGCGCGGGCTGGTTGGATTGGATGGGTTTTTGCCACCGGTTATTTTGTGCACGCTCTCAGTTGGCTTGTCGAACCGTTTCAGGTGGACGCTGAACGCCACGCCTGGATGGCACCGTTTGCGCTGGTGTTTATGGCAGGTGGCCTCGCGCTGTTTTCGGCCGTTTCTTTTTGGATGTCTCGCCGCCCGGGCGCGTCTTCTTTTCGCCAATGCCTGCTCTTGATCGTTACCCTGTCCTTGGCTGAGCTGGCCCGAGGCTATGTGCTAACCGGTTTCCCTTGGGCGGGGGTTTCGCAGATTTGGATCGATACCCCGGTGGCGCAAATGTTGTCTTTGTTCGGGCCATTTGGGTTAAACGCCCTAACGTTCGCAGCGACATTCCCAATCGGTTCGGCATCGATGCACCCCAGACCTTTTCGAGGGCTGGTGCAATCAACGGTATTTACATCCGGATTGGCCATTGTCGCGTTGAGCTATGCCGCGATGCGGCCAACAGTTCACGATGGTCCTCATGTCGTGCGGGTTGTACAACCAAATGCACCTCAGAATCAAAAATGGGATCCGGCCTACGCCCCTTTGTTCTTTTCGCGCCAGATTGACTACACAGCTGCCCAGCCGCGACCTGATCTGATCGTATGGCCCGAAACTGCAGTGCCCGCCTGGCTCGGCAGTGCGCAACCGATTTTGGCCACAATAGCGGATGCAGCGCAGGGCACTCCGGTGATCCTGGGTATTCAGCGCGGAGATGGCCCGAGGATTTTCAATTCGATGGTCTACCTTGACGAAAGCGGGAACCAGGCTGGTCTGTACGACAAGCACCATCTTGCGCCTTTCGGAGAGTACGTTCCCTTCGGCGATTTGATGGGGCGATTTGGCATTCACGGATTAGCGTCCACAACGGGCCACGGGTTCAGCGCGGGACCGGGCCCGCAGTTGATGGATCTGGGGCGCTTGGGGCAAGCCTTGCCGTTGATCTGCTACGAGGCCGTGTTCTCGCAGGATGTGAATGGTGCACCGGGGCGGGCGGATTTCCTGTTGCAGATCACCAATGACGCTTGGTTCGGAACCCGATCAGGCCCGTATCAGCACATGGTTCAAGCTCGGATGAGGGCGATTGAGCAGGGCCTGCCGATGATCCGTGCAGCAAATACCGGCATATCGGCTATGATCGACCCTCTGGGCCGTGTCACGGCCTCTTTGCCTTTGGGCGAAGCTGGATATGTCGATGCCATTCTGCCACTGCCGCTACAGCCGACGATCTATTCGCGAACAGGCGACAGTGTCATTTTTTTGACCCTTTTGTTTCTCGGCGCCATTATCCGCTTTAGTGCCCGCTGGCGCGCGAACTATTAGCGATTGACCCCATCTTCGGGTGGGCGTATGCGTCTCTGACCTGTTACAACGGCTTCCTGGCGTGGCAGAGAAACCCTAATGGAGCACATTTATGTCCCGACAGAACTATACATTTACTTCGGAGTCCGTTTCCGAAGGGCACCCAGACAAGGTCTGTGACCGCATTTCGGATGCCGTCCTTGACGCATTTCTGAATGAAGAACCCGAAGCACGCGTGGCTTGCGAAACCTTTGCCACAACCAACCGCGTCGTTATTGGCGGTGAAGTTGGTCTGTCGGATCAAGACAAGCTGCATGACTACATGGGGCGTATCGAAAGGATTGCTCGCGATTGTATCAAAGATATCGGCTACGAGCAGGACAAGTTTCACCACGAAACGGTCGAGGTGACCAACCTGTTGCACGAACAATCCGCTCACATCGCGCAGGGGGTTGATGCGGCTGACAACAAAGATGAAGGGGCAGGCGACCAGGGCATCATGTTCGGCTACGCCACGACAGAAACCCCCGCGCTTATGCCCGCACCGATCCAGTACTCGCACGCTATCCTGCGTCGTCTAGCCGAAGTGCGCAAAAGCGGTGCCGAACCTGCGCTGGGTCCTGATGCCAAGTCGCAATTGTCCGTCACCTATCGTGATGGCAAACCGGTTGGCGTCAGCTCGGTCGTTTTGTCCACGCAGCACTTGGATGAAGCGCTGACATCAGATGACATCCGCGAAATCGTCGAACCCTACATTCGCGAAACTCTGCCCGAAGGCTGGTTGACTGCTGACACCGAATGGCACGTAAACCCAACGGGCAAATTTGTGATTGGCGGTCCGGATGGCGACGCAGGTCTGACCGGTCGCAAGATCATCGTGGACACCTATGGTGGCGCGGCCCCGCATGGCGGCGGCGCGTTCTCGGGCAAAGACCCGACCAAGGTGGACCGTTCGGCTGCGTATGCCGCGCGTTACCTTGCCAAGAACGTTGTCGCTGCTGGCATGGCAGAGCGTTGCACGATCCAGCTGAGCTATGCGATTGGTGTCTCCAAACCGCTGTCCATCTATGCCGATACGCATGGAACGGGTCACGTTTCAGACGCCGAAATCGAAAAAGCCGTTGGGCAGGTCATGGATCTGACCCCGCGTGGCATTCGTGAGCACCTGCAGATGAACAAGCCGATCTATCAGCGCACCGCTGCTTATGGCCATTTCGGGCGCGAACCCGATGCAGACGGTGGCTTTAGCTGGGAACGTACCGATCTGGTTGACGCACTGAAAGCGGCAGTCTGATCCAAACAGAAAGAAAGCGCGCCTGTAGGGCGCGCTTTTTCTTTGCAGGGGCGGCGCGCACTTGCAACACTAAGGCCGGCGCAGTATGGCCACCGCCATGAGCACCGAGACCCCACAACGCCCGCGCAGAAATTTTTATGGCCGCTTCAAAGGTAAGACCCTGAAGCCCAGCCAAAAGACCTATCTGAACGAAGATCTTGCCGCGCTGTCGCCGGGTTCAGTGGATTGGGAGACGAACCCCGAACGCAAGCCCTTAGACCTGGATGGTCTGTTTGGCGGCAAGCCGGTTTGGCTTGAGGTGGGCTTTGGCGGCGGTGAACATCTGGTGCATCAGGCGCAAAGCAACCCGGATATCGGCATCATCGGGGCAGAGCCTTACATCAACGGCGTTGCGATGCTGCTTGGTAAAATCCGGCAAGCGGGGGCCGAAAATCTTGCCGTGCATCCCGGCGATGCGCGTGATTTGTTCGATGTCCTGCCCGAAGCCAGTATCTCGCGCGCGTTTCTGCTCTATCCGGACCCATGGCCCAAGACCCGTCATCATCGCCGCCGTTTTGTGACGCCGGAGCATCTGGAGCCGTTGGCGAAAGTTCTGAAACCCGGGTCGATCTTTCGCGTCGCCACCGACATTCCCGACTATGTGCGCCAGACGCTGGAAGAAGTTCCTCGCGCCGGTTTTGAATGGCTGGCGGAACGCCCTGCCGACTGGCGTGAGCCTTGGGACGACTGGATTTCAACCCGCTATGAGCAAAAGGCCCTGCGCGAAGGGCGGGTGCCGCATTATTTGACCTTCCGCAGGACGGAATCCTGATCACCGCCAGATTTCTGCAATCCTGAACGCTATGCTAGAATGTGCGTGACGCCCTTATTTTAGCACAGCCTTTTGTCCGGGATTGCCATGTCTAATATTCGGATCACGAACTGCCACACGCACCTGTTTCACGCGCGCCATGTGCCAGAGGATTACCCCTATCCGGCACTCAAGCCATTCAAAAAGATGCCTTGGCTGATCAAGGCTCTGGCCTTTGGTGCGCGCCTGATTGGTCAGCATTCCGCCGCCGAAAAACTGGACAGGCTTTACCGCTTTCAGCAGGAAACGGACGCGGGCAGCCAGCGCGATATTCTGGACAACATGCGGCGACACTATCCCAGTGATACCCGTTTTGTTGTGTTGCCAATGGAGATGTCAGCCTTTGGGTTCGGCGCGCCGGAGGTTCCGCTGAGCGCGCAACATGACGAACTGGCAAAGTTGTCTGGCGACCCGGATGTCGGCAGGTCCGTAATACCCTTTGCAACGATTGACCCGCGTGCCGATCCTCAGGCGACGGAACTCTGGCGGGCCATAGATGGTCTGAAGTTTCGGGGCCTGAAGCTCTATCCGCGTCTGGGGTTCGCGCCGGACGATCCAGTTCTTATGCAGCATGTTTACCCGCGGTTAGAAGAGTTGAACCTGCCGGTCATGTCCCATTGCTCACGCGGCGGCGTTCAGGGGCGCTATCTTTCGGACTATTGGGCCGACCGCTATACCGAGCCCGAGGCGTTTATTCCCGTAATGCGTGCTCATCCCAAGCTACGGATTTGCCTGGCGCATTTTGGCGGGCAGCGCGACTGGGATGCCTATGTCAATCCGGATCGCAAGAACCCGCTGGATGACGCCTTCAACCGGAACTGGCAGGTGGCAATCCGGCGCATGATCGGCAGTGGAAACTACCCCGGCCTCTGGGCGGATATCTCTTACACATTGTTCCAGTTCGAGGATTACGCCCCGTTCCTGCGCATTTTCCTGACCGGCGAAGATGAAGAAAGTGAGCGTCTCAGGTCGCGTGTCCTGTTTGGATCAGATTACTACATGACCCGGCAAGAAGCGCTGTCAGAAAAGGCGGTCTGTTTTCGGTTGCGCAACATCTTGGGCGAGGAGATTTTCCGGCAGATCGCTGAAGAAAACCCGGCGAAATGGCTGGGGGAAGCCTGAGAGACCGCTTTGCGCTCATTGTCGCTGGACCAACCCGCTCCAATTCGCTAATCCGCCTTGAACTGATAGCGCAAAAGGAGCCCCCATGTCCGGACACGGCACGCCCATCCCGATGACTTCGCATCCCTGCGGCCCGCTGACCGGCACGGCCGAGGTGCCTGGTGACAAGTCGATCTCGCACCGGTCGTTGATCCTTGGCGCGATGGCTGTGGGTGAGACCCGGATCTCGGGCCTGCTGGAGGGCGAAGACGTTCTGGATACCGCCAAGGCAATGCGGGCCTTTGGGGCCGAGGTCACGGATCACGGTGGCGGGGAATGGACCGTGCATGGCGTGGGCGTCGGTGGGTTTGCCGAACCGGATCAGGTGATCGACTGCGGCAACTCAGGCACCGGTGTGCGATTGATCATGGGCGCGATAGCAACCTCTTCGATCACGGCGACGTTTACCGGAGATGCAAGCCTGAACAAACGTCCGATGGCGCGGGTGACTGACCCTCTGGCCCTGTTTGGCACGCAATCGTTTGGTCGGTCCGGTGGGCGTTTGCCGATGACCATCGTGGGTGCAGCGGACCCGACACCTGTGCGGTATGAAGTGCCCGTACCCTCGGCTCAGGTCAAATCAGCCGTCTTGCTGGCGGGATTGAATGCCCCTGGCAAAACCGTTGTGATCGAAAAAGAAGCGACACGCGACCATTCCGAGCGGATGCTGGCCGGGTTCGGCGCAGAGATTACGGTTGAAGATACCGAAGAAGGCCGCGTTATTACCTTGACAGGACGGCCCGAGCTGAAGCCGCAGGTCATCGCCGTGCCGCGTGATCCGTCCAGCGCGGCCTTCCCAGTGTGCGCTGCGCTGATCACACCCGGCTCGGATGTGCTCGTGCCCGGCATTGGCCTGAACCCGACCCGCGCTGGCCTGTTCACCACACTGCGTGAGATGGGTGCAGACCTGACTTACGAGAATGAGCGCGAAGAGGGTGGCGAACCTGTTGCCGATCTGCGCGCAAAATACTCGCCGAACATGAAAGGGATCACCGTGCCGCCGGAACGCGCGGCTTCGATGATCGATGAATATCCTGTGCTGTCCGTGGTTGCGGCCAACGCCACCGGCACCACGATGATGGGCGGTGTGAAAGAGCTGCGCGTCAAGGAAAGCGACCGTATCGACGCCATGGCGCGTGGCCTGCGCGCAAACGGTGTGACGGTAAATGAGGGTGACGATTGGTGGTCGGTCGAGGGGCTGGGTATCGGCAACGTTCCCGGGGCCGGCACCTGCGAGAGCTTTCTGGATCACCGCATTGCCATGTCGTTCATGGTGATGGGCATGGGCGCGCAGAAGCCAGTAAGAGTTGACGATGGCGGCCCGATTGCAACGTCGTTCCCGATTTTTGAACCGTTGATGGCATCGCTGGGTGCTAAGGTCGAACGCTCGTGAGCTTCACAGTCGCGATTGACGGGCCTGCGGCAGCGGGTAAAGGCACGATCTCAAAAGCCGTTGCGACGCATTTTGGGTTTGCCCATCTGGACACAGGGCTGCTCTACCGTGCGGTGGGTCGAAGTGTTTTGAAGGGCGCCGATCCGATCGACGCAGCAAAGGCATTGACCGCCGAGGAGTTGGAGCAAGGCGACCTGCGTACCGCCGATATCGCACAGGCCGCGTCCAAAGTGGCGGTCATCCCCGAGGTTCGTGCCGCGTTGGTGGATTTTCAACGCGCCTTTGCCCGCAGGGCCGGGGGGGCCGTTCTGGATGGGCGTGATATCGGGACGGTGATCTGTCCAAATGCCGAGATAAAGCTGTTTGTGACAGCCAGCGCCGAAGTGCGCGCTGAACGCCGGTATCTTGAGCTTAGCGCCAAAGGTGCCGATGTGACACGCGATCAGGTTCTGGCAGATGTCAAAGAGCGCGACGCGCGCGATGCAGAGCGTAGCACTGCACCGATGAAGCCTGCCGAGGATGCGGTTCAGTTGGACACAACCGACTTGAGCATCGAGGCCGCATTGGCAAAAGCGCTTGAGGTCATCAACGCAAAATTGCCCGCGACACGCTAGCGCCGCAGGCAAAGGGTAGGGATTTAAAGCTCGCCCACGGCGACGCTTTTAATGTTTGCCCACTGATCGTCAGCTGTTTTTGCGGTGCCGACAACGTCCTTAAGAAAGGCTGCACGGGTTTCAGCGTTCAGGAACAGGTACAGTTTGCCGTCGGCTACCAGGTACTGATCGGGATCACCGTCGAACTTCTTGCCAACTGACACGCCGAACGAACAGAACCCGCCATGCTGCGG
Source organism: Ruegeria sp. HKCCD4884 (assembly GCF_013110855.1). Classification (NCBI taxonomy): domain Bacteria; kingdom Pseudomonadati; phylum Pseudomonadota; class Alphaproteobacteria; order Rhodobacterales; family Roseobacteraceae; genus Ruegeria; species Ruegeria sp. HKCCD4884. The sequence goes on along the minus strand of NZ_WVRJ01000005.1, from coordinate 212,608 downwards.
CAAATACGCAGCGGGGTTTGCCTCAAAGGCTTCGCGGTTCGCAGCGGTCGTGAAGTAGTAGGAGGCTCCGTCATAGGTTGCCGAGTGTGTGGCAAAGCCTTCGACCGGATTGCCGTCGTTGACCAGAGCAACCAGATCAACGCCATGTGCGGCCAGCGGCGCCCCAGCGGCAGAAATGCCGTTTGATACGTTGATCTCGTCGGCCGCAAAGGCCGGAGTGGACAGGGCAATAGCTGTCGTCAGGGCAGTCAGAACAATGTATTTCATCGTGTGTTTCCTTTTGGTTTCGGTTTCGGGCCAGGCACTGTGCTGGCCGATGACACACAGTTAAGGCGAAGCGATTGAACGTTTAATCGCAGAAGAGACACTTATCTTTGCAGATCGTACAATCCGCTGAATGATATGGTGCCCCAGATCACTAAGCTTTGTTTGGCCAGTTCGTATCGCGGTTCGTATGGTCAAAGGGTGTCTGCAGGAGTGACCTCATGTTTCGCTTAGCCCTCATTCTGATTTTCATCTCTGGAAGCCTTGCCGCTCAGGAAGTTGAGCCGAAGGTCCCGGAGGCTGAGCCGCCGATGACATATGAGCGGCTGGGTAACATCCTCTTTGCGTTGGATCCCAAGGCCGAGCCGTTTGGTCCTGGCTTCCAGATGACCGTGGCTGACGAGCAGGTTTTGGTGATCACCGACGTTAATGCGGACCGAATGCGCGCCATGATCGCCATCGGCAATGCTGCAGACCTTTCGGAAGAGGATTTGATCCGCGTGATGCAGGCCAATTTCGACAGTACGCTGGATGCGCGTTACGCAATTGCCAATGGTATCCTGTGGGCTGCGTTCATTCACCCTCTGTCTTTGCTGGAGAAAGATCAGTTGATTTCGGGGCTGGCCCAGACTGTGAATATCGCAAAGACGTATGGCACGTTGTACACCGGTGGGGCTGCAGAGTTTGGTGGGGGCGACAGCACCGATCTTCAGCGTGCTTTGATTGAAGAGCTTTTGAAAAAGGGCGAAGAAATCTGACCAGCTCATATGTATGCGTAATTTGCGGTTAAAGCCCTAGATGGACGCAGGAAAGCTGTTATAGTTTCCCTCAAGCGAAAAGGGAGAGCTGCCACATAACCCCAATAAAAAGGGAGGCCGCCGTAAAATCCCCAAAGCCAACAGGGACAAAATCATATGAATAATCGTTTGAACCAAATCACCATCGTGGGCGGCGGCACGGCGGGGTGGATGACCGCGTTGATCCTGGACATGGTGTTTTCCAGGACGTCCTCGCAAAAGGATCGCCCGCGCATCTGTCTGATTGAAAGCCCCAATATCTCGACCGTTGGTGTGGGTGAGGCGACGGTGCCGCGCATGCCGGTCACGCTGCGCCAGGCAGGCATTTCCGAGCGAGATTTTTTCCGCGAGACCAACGCGTCGTTCAAGCTGGGTGTAAAGTTTTGCAACTGGAACAAGGACAGCAAGGGAAAACGCATCGATTATGTGAACCCTTTTGCCCATGGGCAGATGTTGGAAGGCTTGGATGCCGCCGAGTACTTCCTGCGCTTTGGTAACGGGGATCGGGATTTTACGCAGTCTATCTCGCCTCATGACGATCTGGGCCGTCTTTGCAAAGGCGCGCGGCAGCTGGGGCAACCCGAATTCGAACAGCGCTTTGGCTATGCTTACCACCTGGATGCAGTGAAGTTTGCTGGAATGCTGACCAAGGTCTGCACCCAAAACGGTGTGGAGCATATTCGGGATGAGGTGCAATCGGTTGAGCTGGATGAACAGGGTAACGTCAGCCATTTGATGCTGGAGCGCAGGGGCCGCTATGACATCGAGATGGTTGTTGATTGCACCGGCTTCCGCGGGTTGATCATCAACAAGGCGCTGGGCGAGCCGTTTCTGGATTATTCTGACTACCTGCCCAACGACCGCGCCATGGCGTTGCAAGTCGAGCATCCCAATCCGAAGAAGATCGAGAGCCTGACACGATCCACTGCACTTGGGGCAGGCTGGACGTGGCGGGTGCCGCTCTATAACCGCGTGGGCACGGGATATGTGTTCTCATCGGCGCATCGCACGGATGATCAGGCGGCAGATGAGTATCTTGAATGGCTGGGGGACAGTGGCAAGGGTTTGACACCGCGCGTTATTCCGATGCGCGTCGGGCGCGTGCGCAATGCCTGGGTCAAAAACTGTGTCGCCATTGGTCTGTCCGGCGGATTCATCGAACCGCTGGAAAGTACCGCGATCCACATGATTGATCATGCGGTGCGCTGGTTCGCCGAGCATTTGCCAACGCGCGCCATCGAGCCATCGCTGCGGGCAAGATACAACCGGCAGATGGACAAGATGTACAACGAGGTGCTGGAGTTTATCTGCCTGCACTATCGCTTGGGCAATCGCACGGACGATCCCTATTGGATCGATGCGCGGACACAGATGAAGGTGCCGGACCGGTTGGCCGAGAACCTGGAGCTGTGGCAGCACCGTCTGCCAATGGATCACGATGTCGAGTTCGCAACGCTGTTTGATCATCGCGTGTATCAGACAGTTCTGTTGGGTAAACAGGTCTATGACACAGGCTATGGGCCGGGTATCCGGGATCAGGTGAGACCATTGAAGAAGGTGATCTGGTATCAGGGAATGCAGCGCGCGAAAGAGGATCTTGCGCAGATCATCAGAACAATGCCCGATCACAAAACGCTGCTGCGCGATATCCGTGGCGAGCTAGAGCGTCCGGCCTTTGGCAAGGCGAAGGTTGCGCAGCCAACTGTCGCGATGCCGGGCACTGCTCCGGCTCCGGTCAGGATCCAGAACATGCCCAATTTTGCCGAAATCCAAAGCGGTGCCAAGGACTTGCAACTGTTCTAAAGAACGGCTGCCGATTGTGCAGATGTCTTGATGGGGGTGCGCCTTACGCCGGTACTGGAACCGGCGTTCGATCTCCCATCAGGTACCGGATCACGTCCACATAGTCGAAGACCAATGAAATCGCGATGGTCAATAAGACCGCGCGGATGATCCATCCGGGGATAACGGGCATGTCTTCACGTGCCTGTTGCCTCCACAGATACCAGGCAACTGGCGTCCAGAACACGACATGGCCCAGCCCCATTAGCCGGACATAGCCAAGCTGGTTGAAGATCAGCAAAACCCCGACCGCGGCGAGCACACTGCCAACGACGGTGATGATCGCTGTCAGGCGCGTTTGTTTCCAAATCAAGAGAGAGATCGGGAGGAGGAAGGCCCCAAAGCTCAGGACGTTTAACCAAATCTGAATCCACTGAGGCTGTTGGGCGACGATGAGGTTGAACTCTTCCATGATCTGACATCTCCGGTACGTCTCTGAGCAGCCCCACTGGTGCCTTGTTGCAAGCGGTGATTCAACAAACCCTCAGCGTTATCAACGGAATGTGAGTGAGCCGGCATTAGGTGGGTTCCTTGTGGCTCTGGTCATCTTGCACTTGGCTCTTTGAGATGTAATATCATCACAAAAATTGGACCGCAAAGAGCATGAACTTGAGCAGAACCCAGCAACGGGCTTTCCCAAAGGGCGAATCCAATCGCAACCTGCGCAGCACCCTCAAGCGCCGCAGGCGGAACGTCCCACCGATGCAGGCTTATGACGCGCTACCTCAGGAGTTGCGGCAATGGTTGGCGCAAGCCTGCCTGCCTTGGAGCCCAAGCTCGGCTTTGAAGATATGGAACAAGGCCGGGGGTGGTCACGACCCGTTGGTCGCAATTGGTCGTCTGGAGACGGTAGAACGGGCCATGTTGCAACGCGACGCTCAAGTGTGGGGCGCGAACAGATAGGCGAATTGCAGCAGCAATGACCTGCCGAACCTTGAAAACATGGGCTTTGCCCTTGCACATATCAGGGAATCCGCCTATACGCGCGCTGTCGATACAAGGGCGGTCAACGTCCGGATGACGCTTCTGAGCAGGGCCGGGTTACCTCGGCCCTTTGTGTTTGTTTGCTTAGGGGCGCACCGGGTCACGCCAGACGGCATCATGAAACAAGACCGGCGGAGACAACCGCTCGGCCAGCAAAAACGTACTGTAAAGGAAAACAACGCCACATGGCTAACGCATCCATGGAGGAATTCGAAGCCCTCCTTAACGAAAGCTTCGAAATGGACACGCCCGAAGAGGGTTCTGTTGTCAAAGGCAAGGTTCTGGCGATCGAAGCCGGTCAAGCCATCATCGACGTAGGCTACAAAATGGAAGGCCGCGTTGATCTGAAAGAATTCGCAAATCCCGGCGAAGCCCCTGAAATCGCTGTTGGTGACGAGGTAGAAGTTTACCTGCGCGCCGCAGAAAACGCCCGCGGCGAAGCCGTTATCTCGCGCGAGATGGCCCGCCGTGAAGAGGCATGGGACCGCCTGGAAAAAGCATATGCCGACGACCAGCGTGTCGAAGGTGCTATCTTTGGTCGCGTCAAAGGTGGCTTCACCGTCGATCTGGGTGGCGCAGTTGCGTTCCTGCCCGGCTCGCAGGTTGACGTCCGCCCCGTGCGCGACGCTGGCCCGCTGATGGGTCTGAAGCAGCCGTTCCAGATCCTGAAAATGGACCGCCGCCGTGGCAACATCGTTGTGTCGCGCCGCGCAATCCTGGAAGAATCGCGTGCCGAACAGCGTGCCGAAGTTATCGGCAACCTGTCCGAAGGTCAGACCGTCGAGGGTGTTGTCAAGAACATCACCGAATACGGTGCATTCGTTGACCTGGGCGGCGTTGACGGCCTGCTGCACGTCACCGACATGGCATGGCGTCGTGTGAACCACCCGTCCGAGATCCTGACGATCGGCGAAACCATCAAGGTTCAGGTCATCAAGATCAACAAAGAAACCCACCGCATCAGCCTGGGCATGAAGCAGCTGCAAGAAGATCCGTGGGATCTGGTTGCTGCGAAATACCCGCTGGGCTCGGTCCATCAGGGTCGCGTCACCAACATCACTGATTACGGCGCGTTCGTCGAGCTGGAAGCCGGTGTCGAAGGTCTGGTGCACGTGTCCGAGATGTCCTGGACCAAGAAAAACGTCCACCCCGGCAAGATCGTTTCGACCAGCCAGGAAGTCGACGTCATGGTTCTGGAAATCGACGGCGCCAAGCGTCGCGTGTCTCTTGGCCTGAAGCAGACTCAGCGCAACCCATGGGAAGTGTTTGCAGAAACACACCCCGAGGGCACCGAGGTCGAAGGCGAAGTCAAGAACATCACCGAATTCGGTCTGTTCATTGGCCTCGAAGGCGACATCGACGGCATGGTTCACCTGTCCGACCTGTCCTGGGACGAGCGTGGCGAGGATGCGATCCAGAACTACCGCAAAGGCGACATGGTTTCGGCCGTTGTCTCGGAAGTTGACGTTGAAAAAGAGCGTATCTCGCTGTCGATCAAAGCCCTGGGCGGTGACAAGTTCGCCGAAGCCGTGGGCGGCGTGAAGCGTGGCTCGGTCATCACCGTTGAAGTGACCGCTATCGAAGATGGCGGCATCGAGGTCGAATACGAAGGCATGAAGTCGTTCATCCGTCGTTCGGACCTGTCGCGTGACCGTTCCGAACAGCGCCCCGAGCGTTTCTCGGTCGGTGACAAGGTCGACGTCCGCGTCACCAACGTCGACAGCAAGACCCGCCGTCTGGGCCTGTCGATCAAGGCACGCGAGATCGCCGAAGAGAAAGAGGCCGTGGAACAGTACGGTTCTTCCGACTCGGGCGCGTCGCTGGGCGATATCCTGGGTGCAGCGCTGAAGTCGGGCGACTAAGCCCCGGGCGCATCCCAAGAAAGAATTTCGGCCTCGCGCATCAGCGCGGGGCCGTTTTTGTTGCGAATCAATATGTTCCAAATGGCTTGCTTATTCGCGGTATTGTTCGCGCTTTAAGTGTGCAAAATCCGCTGTCCGGCAAAAATTCGCGTGAGAATATGGCAAAATAAAGCCTCAGCGCGCAGAGTATGCGTTCCCCCAAACCGGATTTTTTCCTATACTGTCAAATCAGTAGACCTGACACACCGGCTGCCTGGGAGGGTATCACGCATGATCCGTTCAGAATTGATTCAGAAAATCGCTGACGAAAACCCGCATCTCTATCAGCGTGATGTTGAGCGGATTGTGAATACCGTGTTCGAAGAAGTCACCGATGCCATGTCACGAGGCGACCGTGTCGAACTGCGTGGTTTCGGCGCGTTTTCGGTCAAAAAGCGCGATGCACGTGTGGGCCGGAACCCTCGCACGGGTGAGACGGTTCAGGTCGAGGAAAAATGTGTACCGTTTTTCAAAACTGGCAAGTTGCTAAGGGACCGATTGAACGGTAAAGCCTGACCCTATGATGCGCTACATTCGATACGCTTTTCTTGGGACACTTGGGATCATCCTGATTTCGGTGTCCTTGGCTAACGTTGAGTCGGTTGAACTTAAACTGATGCCAGACCCGCTGGCTGAGTTGCTGGGGTTCAACCTGACCGCTTCGCTTCCTTTGTTCCTTGTGGTTCTGGGCGGCGTTGTGGCTGGCCTGATCATCGGATTCATTTGGGAATGGATGCGTGAACACAAGCATCGCCGTGACGCAACGGCGAAGAAAAGCGAAGTGCGCAAGCTTGAGCGAGAGGTCAAAAAGCTCAAGAACAAGCAAAATGAGGGCAAAGATGACGTTCTGGCCCTTCTGGATGAGGCAAGCTGAGCCCACCCCATGTCAGATGTTAGGTTCAAAATCTGCGGCCTGACCGCACCTGACCACGTGCGCGCGGCTGTTGACGCCGGAGCAGGGTATGTGGGTTTTGTTTTCTTTCCAAAGTCGCCGCGCCATCTGGAGACCGCGCAAGCTGCGGCATTGACGCAATTGGTACCGCCGGGCGTGGCGAAGGTGGCATTGGTCGTAAATGCGACTGACGAAGAACTGGACAGTATCGTGTCCGCAGTTCCGCTGGACATGCTTCAATTGCACGGCAAGGAATCACCCCATAGGGTGACTGAGGTTCGTGACCGTTTCGGATTGCCGGTGATGAAGGCAATCGGTGTGGCCGAAGCTGAGGATCTGACTGCAATAGATCTGTACTCTGAGGTGGCAGACCAATTGCTCATTGATGCAAAGCCGCCGAGGGAGTCGGAATTGCCCGGTGGAAATGGGTTAGCATTCGATTGGCGCTTGCTGGCGGGTCGGAAATACTGGCGACGCCCATGGATGCTGGCTGGCGGCCTGACTCCGCAAAATGTTGCTGAAGCCGCCAGGATGACCGGCGCGCGGCAGGTTGATGTCTCTTCCGGTGTCGAAAGCGCGCCGGGCCAAAAGGATGCCACGCTGATCCGTGCGTTTGCTGCTGCTCTGGTGTGATCTGATTTCGAATTCGCTGCGTATCCCCCGATACGGAGGGATGGAAAATGTTAGCAGCAATCGGCGGAATCTCGTTAAAACACTGGTACAACGCGCCCGAGTTTTTCTGGCGCGCGCGGCAGGCATATCATCAAGCAAAAGGTGATCCCTTGTGCCTTCATGCGGCAGTTTTTCGGCAGGACGGTCTCTATTTCTCACTCAGCGTTTGGCACGATATTGAGGCGATGCTGACCTTCGCGCAATCCGGTCCTCATCGTCGCGTCATGATGGCGGCAGATCGATTGGCGGATTTGAACCGGTTTTACCATTTTAGCTGCATCGGTGTCCCAACCTCGGACCAGGCTATTCAGGTCTGGCGTCAAAACACGCAGGTTGCGAAATGATGCGTTTTGCCCATGGCAAATCCCGCCGCCACCTCCTATGAACAACGGGTACGACGAGTGGAGACACCCATGGCCAACGATCTTTTCAATTCCTTCATGTCCGGCCCTGACGAGCAGGGACGTTTCGGCATTTTCGGTGGACGGTTTGTCAGTGAAACGCTGATGCCTCTGATCCTGTCGTTGGAAGAGGAATATAACAAAGCCAAGGATGACCCCACCTTCTGGGCCGAGATGGACGATCTATGGGCCAACTATGTGGGCCGCCCCTCGCCGCTGTATTACGCTGAACGCCTGACCGAGCATTTGGGCGGTGCAAAGATCTACCTGAAGCGTGATGAGCTGAACCATACCGGCGCACACAAGATCAACAACGTGCTGGGCCAGATCATTCTGGCGCGGCGTATGGGCAAAACCCGGATCATCGCTGAAACCGGGGCGGGGCAGCATGGCGTGGCCACGGCCACCGTCTGCGCCAAATTCGGCCTGAAATGCATCGTCTACATGGGTGCGCATGACGTTCAGCGTCAGGCCCCGAACGTATTCCGTATGCGCCTGTTGGGTGCCGAAGTGATCCCGGTCACGTCTGGCCGTGGGACGCTGAAAGACGCGATGAACGACGCGCTGCGCGATTGGGTGACCAATGTGCGCGACACGTTCTACTGCATCGGCACCGTGGCCGGTCCGCATCCCTATCCGGCTATGGTTCGCGATTTCCAGTCGATCATCGGCAAGGAAGCGAAAGAGCAGATGATGAAGGCCGAAGGCCGTCTGCCCGATACGATCATCGCTGCCATCGGTGGTGGGTCGAATGCAATGGGCCTGTTCTACCCGTTCCTCGACGACAAAGACGTCAACATCATCGGCGTCGAGGCCGGTGGCAAAGGCGTGAATGAGAAGATGGAGCATTGCGCTTCGCTGACCGGAGGCCGTCCGGGCGTGCTGCACGGCAACCGTACTTATCTGTTACAGGATGACGACGGTCAGATTTTGGAAGGCTATTCGATCTCGGCTGGTCTGGATTACCCGGGCATTGGGCCCGAGCATTCCTGGCTGAACGACATTGGCCGCGCCAACTATGTCTCGATCACCGATAAAGAGGCGCTTGAGGCGTTCCAACTGTGTTGTGCGACCGAAGGCATCATCCCCGCGCTGGAGCCGTCTCACGCGCTGGCTCATGTGATGAAGATTGCGCCGGATCTACCCAAGGATCACCTGATCTGCATGAACATGTGCGGGCGCGGCGACAAAGACGTTCAGACCGTGGCGAAATACCTCAACTTCGACATGTCAGACACCGAAGGTCGAACGGCCGATTGAAGTAAGACCGGGGCGCTGTGCCCCGGTTTTCACTTTGAAGCTTGTATTTTCAAGTACTCGCCAATCAGTTGAGTGGTCAGAGCCGATGAATCGCAGAGCTTTAGGCTTACTCTTTGGCTAAGATGCATTGTGTTTCTTGGCTAACAACAGTCTCAAGCAATCGCGTGAACTGTTGCATTTTTGTTGATTTTGCGCGTGTTCCGTTTCTTCAAATCACCTGCTCCGCCATCTGCTTTTGCGCGCCAGTTCTGCGCTAAAAACCTTGAAAAGCTAGTGGTTCCTTGATGTAGCATAACCAAACCGCGAAAAACGCAAGACAAATCCGCCGTTGTTGGCGCTCAGTTGAGCAATCTCACATTCTATACAACTTCTCAGAATTGATTTAACGTTTTGTAAACTGGTTTATGGGGGCCGGTTTTAGGGGATGTCTCTGCGATGTTTGGACCAGTGACAACACGCGTGGGTTGCTTGTCGAACCTGAGCGCCCCTTTGTTTGGCGCCCATGCGGTGTTGTAGGAGGTAGTATGGTAAGGGTCGCGATAGTAAGGTTGTTGAGCCTGGTTTTCCTGGTTTCGGCGCTTATTGCTGCAAACGCTAAAGAAGGTCTTGCATTTGGGGGCCCTTCCTTTCCATCCCAGACCGTAACGACCCCGAATGGTGGGCAGATTTTTTTTAGCAACCTCCAAGCGAGCGAAACGGCCTTTATGTCATTGAGTGGCTCCGGGGAAGTTCCGGGAGGATCTTTTTATTTCAATTTTGGAACATTGCCTGCAAGTGCGGTCACACCCGGCGGATTGGCGGCGTTGGGATACCTTAACGCAACCATCATCAGTCAGAATGGTGCAGATTCCACCTATGCGGCGGATGGGTTTCTTGGCGTGGTTTTCACAGCTCAGGAAACCGTTGGCGGCCCACTGTATCGCTATGAGATCGCATTGTCTGGCGTCACGACCACTCAAATTATCAACACGCGAACACTGGTGGATACAACGCAACCAACGGCCACAATCGGAGCATTGACGGCTACAGGAAGCGGCACGTTTCAAGCGACGATCACACTCAGCGAACCCAGTACTGATTTCACGGTGGGTGACCTGTCGGTGACAAACGCTACAGCCACCCTAACTGGGTCCGGCACCAACTATGTTGCAACGCTGACACCGCAGAACAACGGTACTATCGAGCTGTTCATTCCGGCCGGTGTATTTACTGATGCGGCGGGCAATCTGAACCTGGCCTCCAACACTGTGACGACGGTACAGGCGGTGACAAATACGCAGCGTCTGATACAGGCGTTTCAGAACGCGCGGGCCACTAGCCTTGCGACCAACCAGCCGGGATTGACCCGTTTCTTGCAGCGTTCGGGTTCTGGCGTGTTGGACACCTCGGTAACGCAAGGTTCGGGTTATCTGAACTTTGCCTCAGATCCATCCAACCCGGTCTGGTTCAATCTGACCGGCAACTGGAGTTCACAGGACAATTTCGACAGCTCTTATGCGTTGGCTGTTCTGGGCGCGCATCGTCAGGTCAATTCGAACCTTCTGATCGGCGCTATGCTGCAACTCGACTATGCCGAAACAGAAAACGGTCCGTCCAGCGTTGACGGCACGGGGTGGCTGATTGGCCCTTACGTGGTCGCCAAGTTGCCCAGCCAGCCGGTGTTTTTTGAAGGGCGCGCTCTGTATGGACAGGCTGACAACGACATCTCTCCACTTGGGACCTATACTGATAGTTTCGACAGCGATCGCTGGTTGGTGCAATCGCGCGTCACTGGCGAAATCAAGCGAGGAGCCCTGACTTTGATGCCATTGCTGGATGTCAGCTATGCCAGCGATGATCAGAAGGCGTACACTGACAGTTTGGGGAACCTCATTCCACAGCAGGACTTCAGCCTCACTACGGCGCGGTTGGGTATGGATTTCAGTCACCCTATCCAGGTGTCGCGTGGTGCCATGGAGCTAACCGGTGGATTGTCAGGGATCTGGAGTACAACCTCGGGCACCGGCACTGTCCCCGGCGTGACACCGATTGGCGATACGGCCCGTGCCCGTGCGGATTTGGGCTTTGACTACCGACTAGAGAATAACAGTTTGCTTGCGGCTAACGTGTTTTATGACGGCATTGGTGAAAGCGGGTTCGAGAACTACAGCGTTAACCTGCTCTGGCAAATGTCCTTCTGAACCATTCTGAGTGGATCAGACATGGCTCTTCTGAGGCTTTCACTTTTCCGCTTTGTGCTGTCGCAAAACTTCAAGGGGCACGATCTCTAACGCGCGTTGATGCGTGGCCTCAAGATGGACCTGAGGCGCACATCCTTCGTCATGGGCTTGTAGAAAGCGACTGGCGCAAAGGCACCAGCTGTCACCGGGCTTGAGACCGGGAAAGTCGAATTCGGGCCGCGCAGTGCTCAGATCATTTCCGACATATTTCGAGAAGGCCAGAAACTCGGCTGTCATCACCGCGCAAACGGTATGGCTGCCCTGATCTTCAGGGCAGGTGTTACAAGCGCCGTCCCGGAAAAAGCCGGTTAGGGGATCTCTTGAGCAGGGGGCGAGGACACCACCCAGCACATTGATACTGTCTTGCTTTTGCATGAGGCTACCTTACAGGCTTTCTGCGATCTTTCGGAACATTTCGATATTCTGATCATTTACGCCGGGTTCACGGAACAGACGGTCTGCACCGGTCGAGACGATAAGAACACCGCGGGGCTGATTGAAATAGATATACTGACCGTAAACGCCACGGGCCAGAAACTCTCCCTCATGTGCGCCGCGGGGTATCCACCATTGATAGCCATACCCGATTTTGCCCTGTGCCGTCGGGGCGCTGGGTTGCGTGGCCTCGAATATCCATTCGGCGGGGACCAGTTGCTGCCCATTCACTTCGCCGTCTTGCAGGATCATTTGCCCGAACCGTGCAAAGTCACGCGTGGTGAAGTTCAGGCCGCCCAAAACAAAAGCAACACCGGTACCGTCGGTAACGTAGTATCCGTCGCGTTCCAGGCCCAAGGGTTGAATGATTTTTTCAGTCAGCAGATCTGCAACGCTCTGCCCGGTCGCGCCGCGTATCACCATGCCCAGGACGTGTGTGTCGATTGAGACGTATTGCCAGGTTTCGCCCGGCGTCGCGAAGCTGTCCTGCAAGGATGCCGCGAAATCGTCCAGCTCACCACCTAAGGCTATGACGCGCCCCATCCTGTTGATGTCGGAATTCGGGTCCAGATAATCCTCGTCAAAGGTGACCCCGCTGGCCATGTTCAACACATTGCGGATTGTCGCGCCTTCATACGCGCTGCCCTTGAGTTTTGGCGCGTATTTTATCACCGGGTCATCAAGCGACTCGATTGCGCCCTCATCCAGTAAAATCCCAAACAGAGCTGACAAATAACTCTTGGCCACCGACCACGAGATCCTGCGGTCATCCGGTCCGGTGCCCAGATAGTATTCCTCGAACCGGATATCGCCGTCCTGCATCACCAGCAACGAGGTGACAGAGCGTTCATCGATCCAGGCGTCGGTGCCGTCCGGCAAATCAAACCCGTCGCCATAAGGCAGCTCCCATGCCGGAGCGTCGCCACTGGGCAGATCAACAGTTAAAAAAGCCGCGTCCATATGCGAAAAATTGTGAACGATCTTTTCTTCGGAAAACAGCGAGTTCACAGCCATCAGGCGCTGCAGCTCTTCACGTTTCCACAACCCTACGGCAACAGCTGCCAAAGTCAGCGCTACACCGATGCGCAGCACCCATTTCAAGAAGGTTCTCATCCCTTAGCCTCCCTTGGTCCACGGTATTGGATCGCGGCCGCTTTCATTCTGCAATGGCTACGTAACGGAAGGTTTTGGACCTGCTATTTGAATTTGTCCAACAGCTTCTGCATGGCAGAGCGGTCATCAACCACTGGTTCTAGTGGTGTATCAGGCTTTGCCTGGGTCTTCGGGGCAGGGGTCTTTGAAGATCGCGGTGGAGCAGTGCGCAGCGCGACCGCATTCATGAATTTGCCACCATCTCCGTTTGCCAAATATGCCGCGCCATCTGAAACCCCGCGCAGAACATCATCCAGCCAGTCGGCATCTGCCTTGGAAAAATCGCCCAGAACATAGGGCGAGACCATCTCTTTCCGCCCCGGATGCCCGATCCCCAACCGCACGCGGTCATAAGCCGGGCTGATATGATCATGGATCGAGCGCAGGCCATTATGCCCGGCATGGCCGCCACCCGCTTTCACGCGGACTTTGCCGGGGGCGAGGTCCAGCTCGTCGTGAAAGATGGTCACATCGGTTGAATCCAGTTTGTAGAACCGCATCGCTTCTCCTACCGACTGACCCGACCGGTTCATGAAGGTCTGCGGTTTGATCAGCAGAACTTTTTCATCGCCCAAACGCCCCTCGGCGATTTCGGCCTGGAATTTGGATTTCCATGGGCCAAAGCCGTGATCCTCGGCGATCCGTTCCACGGCCATGAAGCCAATATTGTGCCGGTTGCGGGCGTATTTCGACCCCGGGTTCCCCAATCCGACAAACAGTTTCATAATCTCATCCTTGTGCGAAGCAGGTGGTTGATGGCACGGAATGCCACCTGTTTCCAGCCCGAGCGGCAAAAGAAAACGGGGCCCGACAGGGCCCCGTTTCCAAAATCCGAACTCTTTAAGTTCGAGCTTATTCTTCTTCCGCATCCTGACCGACGATTTCAACCTCGTCAGCTGCAACTTCTTCACCTTCTTCGTCGTCGCTTGTGGACAGACCTGTTGGTGCCGAAATGTTAGCAATCACGAAGTCACGGTCGATGGTAGGTTTGGTGCCTGCGGGCAGGTCGACCGACGAAATGGTGACAACGTCGTTGATGTTCAGACCGGTCACATCCACGGTGATCTTCTCAGGGATATCACCCGCGGTGCAGACCAGTTCGACTTCCGGACGGACAACAGTCAGAACGCCGCCCTTCTTGATGCCGGGCGCTTCGTCTTCGTTGATGAACTCAACGGGGATAAACAGCGCGATTTTGGTGGTCCGGCGCAGACGCATCAGGTCCAGGTGGGTCGGCAAGTCTTTGACGATGTCACGCTGGACATCGCGGCAGATGACGCGGACATCTTCGTGGCCGTCAACTTTCAGGTTCCACAGAGTCGACTTGAAGCGGCCTGCTTTCAGGCGCTTGAACAACTCGTTGAACGGGATCTGAATCGGCAGCGGCTCTTTATCGCCACCAAAAACAATGCCCGGAACCATGCCGTCGCGGCGTGCCTGACGAGCGGCGCCCTTGCCTGTCCCCGTCCGTTCCAGAGCTACGAGATCAGGAATCTCTCCAGCCATGATAATTCTCCAATGTTAGGGCGGGCATCCTCCAAGGCTGTATGCCCGCGTGAAGCCGCGTCCTTAGCTTGATTCATTGGGTTTGAAAAGAGGTTTTTAGCCGTTTTCCTTTTTGCGAGGCTCTGCCTCGCGCTCCGAGGTATTTTCGGCCAGATGAATAAAGGATCCTTGCTTCATCTGGCTATAAATATCGCGGGGGAGGCGCCCATCGGGCGACCGGGGGCAGAGCCTCCCTTTAACAACTGGTTCAGTCTTGCCAGCGACCGCCAAAATCTTCGGGCACAAGAAGGTTATGGCGGCCAAGATCGGTCACTTTACGCTCACCGCAAAGTGCCATTGTGGTGTCCAGTTCTTTTTGGATTACTTCCAGCGCCGCGGTCACGCCCTTTTGCCCCATGGCGCCCAGACCGTAAACAAAAGCGCGCCCAATGTAGGTGCCTTTCGCCCCCAAGGCCAATGCCTTTAAAACGTCCTGCCCGGATCTGATGCCGCTGTCCAAATGCACCTCGATATCTCCACCGACAGCATCCATGATCTCGGGGAGCACGCGGATCGAACTCAGGGCACCGTCCAGTTGACGCCCCCCGTGGTTGGACACAACAATGGCGTCTGCGCCCAGCTTGGCAGCAATCTTGGCGTCTTCGGCATCCAGTATCCCTTTCAGGATGACCTTGCCGCCCCATTGTTCCATCAGTTTTTCGACTTTGGCCCAATCCAGGCTGGGATCGAACTGCTCGGCGGTCCAGGCACCTAACGACGAAGCGTCTGAGATGCCTTCTACATGCCCTACGATGTTGCCGAATTCGCGTCTTTGCGCGCGCAGCATTTGGACACCCCAAGTCCATTTGGTCATCAGGTTGGCGATGGTTTTTGCCGTCAGTTTCGGAGGGGCAGAAAGGCCATTTTTCAGGTCCTTGTGGCGTTGACCAAGAATTTGCAGATCCAAAGTGATTACCAGCGCTGAACATTTGGCGTCTTTGGCGCGCTGGATCAGTCGGCTGACGTAATCCGTGTCCTTCATCGTATAAAGCTGGAACCAGAATGGCTTGTTGGTCTGTTCTGCCACGTCCTCGATCGAGTTGATCGACATGGTGGACAGGGTGAAAGGTACGCCAAACTCCTCGGCCGCTTTGGCCGCTTTCATTTCTCCATCCGCGTGCTGCATCCCCGTCAGACCGACCGGTGCCAGTGCAACAGGCATCGAAACATCCTCGCCAATCATCTGTGATGATGTCGAACGCCCGGACATATCAACCGCTACCCGTTGGCGCAGACGGATTTCTTCAAAATCACTGCTGTTTTCGCGAAACGTCTGTTCCGTCCAACTGCCGCTTTCGGCGTAGTCATAGAACATCCGTGGTACACGACGTTCATATATGCGCCTGAGGTCTTCGATATTGGTAATTACGGGCATGGCTGAGGACCTCTGGGTTTTCTGGTTAATTTTCCTTACCAATCCCTTCCAAGGCCTGCAATGGATTGACCACGTGACCGGCCGTCAAAAAAACCGCCGCAGGGCATTCTGCGGCGGTTTGTTAGTTATTGAAATGCGCTCTCTAGGTCAGACGCTGTGCGCCCCATCTGACAGAGATTTAACAAAATCCAGTACTTCGGCTACCGGTTTGCCTGCGCCGATCTGGCTCACGATCGCCGATCCGACAACGGCACCGTCGGACACGGATGCGATATTGCGGGACTTCTCGGGCGTGTTGATGCCAAAACCCACGATCACCGGCAAATCTGTCGCGGCTTTGATGCGAGCGACTTCGGGGCCAACATCCGTTGCCTGAGCTTCGGCCGCGCCGGTGATCCCGGTGATCGAGACGTAATACACGAAACCGGATGTGTTCTGCAGAACGCGCGGCAGGCGCTTGTCGTCAGTGGTTGGGGTTGCCAGACGGATGAAATTCAGACCCGCCGCCTGAGCGGGCAGGCACAGTTCTTCGTCTTCTTCCGGCGGCAGGTCCACAACGATCAAACCGTCAATCCCGGCTTCATTTGCATCGGCCAGAAATGCGTCTACACCCCGGCTGTATATTGGGTTGTAATACCCCATCAGGACAATCGGAGTCGTATCGTCCGTTTCCCGGAATGTGCGGGCCAGATCCAATGTGCGTTGCAACGTCATGCCGCCATCCAAAGCGCGTTGACCCGCTGCCTGAATTGTCGGCCCATCGGCCATCGGGTCGGTAAACGGCAGGCCCAGTTCGATGACGTCGACGCCTGCGCCCGGCAGACCTTTGACCACTTCAAGTGAGGTATCATAGTCGGGGTCTCCGGCCATGACATAGGCAACAAAAGCCTTCTTTCCTTCGGCTTTCAGGGCGGCAAACTTTGCGTCGATACGGGTCATCGGATGTCCTTGCACTCGGGTTTGGACCCGTGTGCAGAAAGTTTGCCCGAAAATCAATCCCGCCAGGGCAGGAATAGATCAGAAGCCAAGATGATAGCGCAGCAGCACCGCGTTTACGCCAGGGTTATCGTCGTTTGTGCTGGCGTTGGATTTATGTGTGATCGCGAACGACACACTGTTTCCGTTGTCCAGTGCATAGCCCAGGCCAAGGAGACTGCGGATCTGAAAGTCACCCCCCAAGTCGTTCAGATCAATACTTGGGTTAAAATACCCTGGCATGACGCTGCCTTCCACAAACCAGCGTTCGTTCAGCGCATACAGTCCGACCACCCCCAGGCCGATGTGAAAATCGCCATTCTCATGTAGAGACAATGCCGTTCCCCAACCCACGCTGAACCGGGTCGCCTCGTGAAACGGCTTATGGTGGTATTCAAGGGAGAAAAGCGCTTGGTCCTCGGATGCATTGTCAGAGAAGTCTGCATATCCAGCGCCAAATATGACTTGTTGGGCTTGGGCTGTCGCATATGTGGAAACTGTCAACGCGGTCGCAAGTAAAAGCTGTTTCATTTTATTTTGCCAGTGAATTCTCGTCGTTCAATGCTAGTTGGTTATCGTAGGGCCATTTTTTCAATTCAGCCAAGAACACGTTTTTGGAACGTTTTTGTGATGTGACGATTTGGACTCAGCCGTGGCAAGTCCAGCAATGGCTTGCGCATTGAGGCTGACATGCATAGAAGCTGCGTTCGTATTCTATGCAGGAGGCCGTGATGGGCTTTAAAATGGGAATCGTGGGTCTGCCGAATGTGGGCAAATCGACCCTGTTCAACGCGTTGACCAAAACCGCAGCCGCGCAGGCGGCGAACTTCCCGTTTTGCACCATCGAGCCAAACGTGGGCGACGTGGCCGTGCCGGATGACCGTCTGGACAAGCTGGCCGCGATTGCTGCGTCGAAACAGATTATTCCAACGCGGATGACGTTCGTGGATATTGCCGGTCTGGTCAAAGGCGCCTCAAAGGGTGAGGGTTTGGGTAACCAGTTTCTGGCCAACATCCGCGAGACCGACGCCATTGCACATGTGCTGCGGTGTTTCGAAGACGGTGACGTGACCCACGTGGATGGCCGCGTCGATCCCGTTGCGGACGCCGACACCATCGAGACAGAGCTGATGCTTGCCGATCTGGAAAGCATCGAAAAGCGCCGCGCCAATCTGGTGCGCAAGCTAAAGGGCAATGACAAAGAAGCGCAGCAGCAGGATCGCCTGTTGGCCGAGGCACAGGCTATGCTGGAAAACGGCAAGCCTGCGCGATTGGTAGAAGTGAGCGACGAAGACGCCAAGGCATGGAAGATGCTGCAACTGCTGACCACCAAACCGGTGCTTTATGTCTGCAATGTATCCGAGGAAGAGGCGGCTGAGGGCAACGAATATTCAGCGAAAGTGGCCGAGATGGCCGCCGCGCAGGGCAATTCTCACGTCATCATCAGCGCCAAGATCGAAGAAGAGATCAGCCTGCTGGAAGAAGACGAAGCCCAGATGTTCCTCGAGGAAATGGGTCTGGAAGAACCCGGCCTCGACCGCCTGATCCGCGCGGGTTACGACTTGCTGAAACTGGAAACCTATTTCACTGTCGGCCCGAAAGAGGCCCGCGCCTGGACCATCCGCACCGGCACTGCCGCGCCACAGGCCGCTGGCGTGATCCATGGGGACTTCGAGAAAGGCTTCATCCGCGCCGAGACCATTGCCTATGACGACTACATCGCCGCGAATGGAGAGCAGGGTGCAAAAGAGGCAGGCAAGATGCGGGCTGAGGGTAAGGGCTACATCGTCAAGGATGGCGATGTGATGCATTTTTTATTTAATACTTAAGCCGCGGCACCTTCTCTGCTTCAATTCTGGGATGTCATTGCGCGAGCACCAGAGCCATGACCGCTTTGAGCCCAATCCGGGAATTGGCCCATTCCATAGAAATTGTTTTTGTAGCGCAAGATCCCCATCGAGCACTTGTGACTAGTGGCCCACAAATCGCTCTACGTCGAAACTGCCGAACTGGCTTGGATGGTCCCAGTCTGAACTAAAAACTCCGTTCGCAAGGGTGCCCACAAAGCTCTCCTGAACAGGTCCAGGGATGACACGAACGTCACCTCCCTTTTTTCCTGTTGCTCCGGCATGAAGCGCGGCCATGCAGATATTGCTTATCCCGTCGTATGGACCACTGCCGTACGCATAGCCACCTCTAAGTCTTCTGGCTTCAGCAGAGCAATGACAATTGAAGGGCTCTGTTGAATAAGGTTGCGTGTCACCGCGATTTGCAAGTTGTGGCGGGCAATCTGGAAGCAAAGCGGGGTTTGTTGCCGGCTCTTTTTCCTCGCTTTGCGCGTTAGCTGGCATTACGGTGACCAAGGCAAAAAAGACCAATATGAAAGTGCGTGAGAATTTCGCCATCTCTAAAGACCCTCCGTTTAAGCTCGGTCATTGTACTACGTGTTCTTTCAAGTTGCGGCTGCTGCTATGTCCGCTTTTCTGACATTCAGATACCATCTCGGGGAGTTTGCCTGCTCGTATTTTGCTTGCGTACTCGTATTGGGCAGAGATTCTAGTCAGATCACGCGTTTCTACGCATTGAAAACCTCGCTAGAGTAATTTCTTAGCATGCCATTCGAGAATATCCTAAATGATCGAAATCCGCGACCTCCAACTCCTCAGCGCCTTGGCGCGGCATCGGCATTTCGCCAAAGCAGCCGAGGAATGCGGGATTTCTCAGCCTGCCTTCTCGATGCGCATTCGCAATCTCGAAGACCGGCTGGGTGTCTCCATCGTGCGCCGGGCCAACCGGTTTCAGGGCCTGACCGAAGAGGGCGAGATGATCGTCCAGCGCGCGCGGCGTATTCTTGATGATACCAAGGCGCTGGAACAGCAGGTGCTGGCCGCCAAGGGTGAGATCACCGGTACGCTGATCCTTGGCGTGATCCCCACCGCGATCGCCTTCACCGGTCGCCTGATCAAACGGCTGCGCGACGCGCATCCCCGCATCATCACGCGGATCGAAACCATGTCAGCGACCGCGATCCAGCATCGGCTGGACGAGGGCAGTCTGGATGCAGGTATCACCTATGGCGACAGCATCGGCACCGATCTGCGGCAGGTGCAGCCTCTGTACGAAGAAACCTATGTCCTGCTGATTCCGTCACATATGACCGACGAGACCGGCCCGATCCCTTGGGCGCTGGTGGCAGAATTTCCGCTCAGCCTGCTGGAACCGCAGATGCAGAACCGGCGGATTCTGGACCGGATATTCGCCGAAATGGGCCTGCATCCAGATGTTGTGGCCGAAACCAGCGGGTTCACTGCCTCGATGGTGATGGCGCGTGAGGGGCTGGCGGCCACCGTTGTCCCCCGCGTTCTGGTGCGCGCGCTGGGCGATTTGAGGGGGACCAAGGTGCTGCCCCTGGTCGATCCCATTGTCAGCAAACCGATTTGTCTGGCGACCCTCAACCGTGATCCGGAACTGCCGACGGTTCAGGCTTTGCGTGCTGTGGTGACGTCTTTGCGGTGATAAGCTGTCGTTATCGTGCGATAGCGACAAGAGATTTGACGATATGCTATTCTGATGAGACACGGAGCCTCAATCGGAGGGCATCATGGCACCATTAGACACCAAGCCATCAGACGCACCCAAGGGCGTCTGGAAGTCAGGTAAAGGCAAGGGGCGGCACACGCCCAAAGGCCGTCAATTCACGGATGAGGCGCAGGCAGAGATTCACCGCCTGCTGGGCGATCGCCCGCGCCGCCGTGATCTGCTGATCGAATTTCTGCATTTGATTCAGGACGCACACGGCCATATCAGCGCCGACCACATCGCTGCGCTGGCTGTTGAGATGCGTGTCGGACAGGCCGAGATCTATGAGACCGCCACCTTCTATGCCCATTTCGATGTGGTAAAAGAGGACGAGACGCCTCCGCCCGCGCTGACGATCCGGGTCTGTGATTCCCTGTCTTGTGAAATGGCTGGTGCCCAGCAGCTGCAGAAAGCTCTGGAAGACGGCTTGGATCCGACTGAGGTCCGCGTTGTTCGTGCGCCGTGCATGGGCCGTTGTGATACCGCTCCGGTGTTGGAGATCGGTCACAACCATATCGATCATGCGACACCCGAAAAGGTACAGGCTGCGATTGCAGCGGGCGACACCCACGCCCATCTGCCCGATTATGAAGCCTTCGCCGCCTATGAAGCCAATGGCGGTTACGCCAAGCTGAAAGAGCTGCGCGACGGCGGCGATTGGGAAAAGGTGCAAGAAGACGTGCTGTCCTCGGGCCTGCGTGGTCTGGGTGGCGCCGGTTTCCCGTCGGGTAAGAAATGGGGCTTTGTTCGCATGAACGAAGGTCCACGCTATCTGGCCGTAAACGGAGATGAGGGCGAGCCGGGCACGTTCAAGGACCGTTACTACCTGGAACGCACGCCGCATGTCTTCCTTGAGGGCATGTTGATCGCCGCCTGGGCGGTCGAGGCTGAGACCTGCTTTATCTACATGCGCGATGAATACCCGGCAGTGCTGGAGATTCTGCGCCGTGAAATTGCTGCCTTGGAACAGGCGGGTATTGTCGACAAAGGTTACATCGACCTGCGCCGGGGTGCTGGTGCCTATATCTGCGGTGAAGAATCCGCGATGATCGAGTCGATTGAAGGCAAGAAGGGCCTGCCGCGTCACCGTCCTCCGTTCGTGGCGCAAGTTGGTGTCTTTAACCGCCCGACCTTGGTGCACAATGTCGAAACACTGTATTGGGTCACCAAAGTGTGCCGTGAAGGGCCGGAATGCCTAAACAGCACCGAAAAGAATGGCCGCACCGGCCTACGAAGCTATTCGGTCTCGGGCCGGGTAGCAAAGCCTGGTGTGTACCTGCTGCCCGCAGGATCGACCATTCTTGATGTGATTGATGCCGCCGGCGGCATGGCCGAAGGCCATGTGTTCAAGGCGTATCAACCGGGCGGGCCGTCGTCAGGTCTTCTCCCTTCCAGCATCGACGACGTCCCGCTCGACTTTGACACTTTGCAACCACTGGGCACCTTCATCGGCTCCGCTGCGGTTGTGGTTCTGTCAAATCAGGACACCGCTCGCGACGCTGCGCTGAACATGCTGCGGTTCTTCGAAGATGAAAGCTGCGGTCAGTGTACGCCTTGCCGCGCAGGCTGCGAAAAAGCGGTGAAGCTGATGCAGGCCGATAAATGGGATACCGAACTGTTGGAAGATCTGTGTCAGGTCATGGGTGATGCCTCGATCTGCGGTCTGGGGCAGGCGGCCCCAAACCCGATCCGCCTGGTCATGAAACATTTCGCTGACGAAATCTGAGGGAGACAGAGCCATGCTTGACGCAAGCCCAACCAAGACCGTCACCTTCAACCTGAACGGCGATGACGTCACTGTGCCCGAGGGCACCACGATCTGGGAAGCGGCCAATGGCCGTGGACTGGTGATCCCCCACCTGTGCCACAAACCGGCACCCGGCTACAAACCAGACGGCAACTGCCGCGCGTGCATGGTCGAAGTCGAAGGCGAGCGCACTCTGGTCGCCTCATGCATTCGTCCGGCGGCCGAAGGGATGGTCGTTAAGACCGACACCGACCGCGCCGAGAAATCTCGTGCCATGGTCATGGAACTGCTGGTGGCCGACCAGCCCGAGCAACCGCATGATGCCTCAAGCCATTTCTGGGACATGGCCAAGCTGAACGATGTCAGCGACAGCCGATTTCCTGCAAAAGAGGCCGAGAAAATCCCTTTGCTGGATGACAGCCACGTTGCGATGCGTGTCAATCTGGACGCCTGCATCAACTGCAACCTTTGCGTCCGTGCCTGCCGTGACGTGCAGGTGAATGACGTGATCGGCATGGCTGGTCGCGGCCACACCGCGCAGGTGGTGTTCGACCAGAACGACCCAATGGGCGCATCAACTTGCGTGGCCTGTGGTGAATGTGTTCAGGCTTGCCCGACCGGTGCGCTGATGCCCGCCACCGTGCTGGATGATCAGCAACTGGGCGACAGCAAGGACTACGATTCCGAGACCGAAAGCGTCTGCCCGTTCTGCGGTGTGGGCTGTAAAGTCTCGCTGAAGGTCAAAGACGGCAAGGTCAAATATGTCGAGGGCATCAACGGCCCCGCTAACGAAGGCCGTCTGTGTGTCAAAGGCCGCTTTGGCTTTGACTACATCCACCACCCGCACCGCCTGACCAAGCCGTTGATCCGGCGCGAAGATGCCCCTGAAAAGGGTCTGAACGTCGATCCTTCGGACCTGTCGACTCATTTCCGCGAAGCAACGTGGGAAGAGGCGATGGATCTGGCCGCCACCAAGCTAAAAGCCTTGCGCGACGAAGACCCGCGCAGCGTTGCGGGTTTTGGCTCGGCCAAGTGTACCAACGAAGAAGCCTATCTGTTCCAGAAGTTCATCCGTCAGGGATTCAAGCACAACAACGTCGACCACTGCACCCGTTTGTGCCACGCGTCGTCCGTTGCAGCGTTGATCGAGAACGTGGGATCGGGCGCTGTGACCGCGACCTTCAACGAGATCGAAAACGCGGATGTGGCAATCATCATCGGGGCCAACCCGATTGAAAACCACCCCGTTGCTGCGACCTACTTCAAGCAATTCACCAAACGCGGCGGCAAACTGATTGTGATGGATCCGCGCGGCGTCGGGATGCGCAAATTCGCGGATGAGATGCTGCAATTCCGCCCGGGTGCTGATGTCTCGATGCTCAACGCGATCATGAACGTGATTGTCGAAGAGGAACTCTACGACAGCCAGTACATTCACCGCTGGACCGAGAACTGGGAGGCTGAGAAAGAGCACCTGCGCCAGTTCACGCCCGAGGCGATGGCTCCGATCTGTGGCATCGAACCAGATCAGTTGCGCCGCGTGGCCCGCACCTTTGCGCAGGCCAAGGCCGGTCTGATCTTCTGGGGCATGGGTGTCAGCCAGCATATCCACGGCACCGACAACTCGCGCTGCCTGATCAGCCTGGCGCTTATGACCGGCAACGTGGGCAAGCCCGGCGCGGGTCTGCACCCGCTGCGTGGCCAGAACAACGTTCAAGGTGCCTCCGATGCGGGTCTGATCCCGATGTTCCTGCCGGACTACAAGACCGTCACGGATGACAACATCCGGGCTCAGTTCACCGATGTCTGGGGTTCGGACGATTTCTCGAACGAGAAGGGCCTGACCGTTACCGAGATCATTGATCAGATCTATGCGCGCAACATCAAGGGCATGTACATTCTGGGCGAAAACCCGGCCATGTCCGACCCGGATGTAAACCACGCCCGTGATGCTTTGGCCAAGCTGGATCTGATGATCGTGCAGGACATTTTCCTGACCGAGACGGCGAACTATGCCGACATTATCCTGCCCGCCTCGGCGCTGTATGAGAAGAACGGCACTGTGTCGAACACCAACCGTCAGGTACAGCGTGTGCGTCCGGCCGTGGCACCTCCGGGTGAGGCGCGCGAGGATTGGGCGATCACGGTTGAGTTGGCGCAGCGCATCGGTCTGAACTGGGAGTACACCGATGTGTCTCAGGTCTTTGCCGAGATGAAGCTGACCATGGAGTCGCTGGACAACATCACGTGGGAACGTCTGGAAACCGAGACGATCACTTACCCGTCACTCAGCGAGACCGACCCGGGCCAGTCCATCGTGTTCGGCGACGGCTTCCCGCGGGCCGACGGCAAGGCAAAGTTCACTCCGGCCAGCATCATCCCACCGGATGAGGCCCCGGATGAAGAGTATCCGATGATCGCCACAACGGGTCGCCAGTTGGAGCATTGGCACACGGGTTCAATGACCCGACGCGCCACTGTTCTGGATGCCGTAGAGCCGGAAGCGAACTGTTCGATGAATCCGCGTACGCTCAAGCTGATGGGGATCGAACCGGGCGAGATGATCCGTCTGAAGACCCGTCGCGGTTCCATCGAGATCATGGTGCGTGCCGACCGGGCGATTGCCGAAGACATGGTGTTCATCCCGTTTGCCTATGTCGAGGCGGCTGCGAACATGCTGACCAATTCGGCCATCGACCCCTATGGCAAGATCCCCGAGTTCAAGTTCTCGGCGATAAAGGTCGAAAAGATCGAAGACGCCATCGCAGCGGAATAACCTCTGCGCCAGTCACTCTTTCGAAAAGGCGGTCTAAGTGGGCCGCCTTTTTCGCGTCTTGACAGCAGCTTACGCGCGGCCAACCCTGTACCAACGATCAAAAACGGAGAATGCTATGGCGCGGCGTTTTGTGGACCTGTCCGTCCCGCTGGAAACCGGCATTGTATCGGACCCGCCGATCATGCTGCCCGAGATCGAATACCTGACACATGACCAAACTGCCGAGCAGGTCATGTCCTTTTTTCCCGGTCTTGCCAAAGAAGACCTACCGGGTGGCGAGGGCTGGGCGTTGGAACGTTTGCAAATCGCGACCCACAACGGCACCCATCTGGACGCGCCCTATCACCATCATTCTACAATGAACAAAGGCGAGCGGGCGATCACGATTGATGAGGTTCCTTTGGAATGGTGCATGAACCCCGGTGTCAAACTGGATTTCCGTCATTTCGAGGATGGCTATGTGGTCACCGCAGCGGATGTCGAAGCTGAGCTGAAGCGGATCGGTCATAGGCTGAACCCATTGGATATCGTGGTGGTCAACACCTCGGCAGGAACGCAGTACGGCCAACCCGACTATCTGATGAAGGGGTGCGGTATGGGCCGTGAGGCGACTTTGTACCTGACCGAACGCGGGGTGCGGGTGACCGGAACAGATGCCTGGAGTTGGGATGCACCCTTCCCGCTGACCGCGCAGGAATATGCGGAGACCAAAGACCCCTCGATCATCTGGGAAGGGCACCGTGCCTCGATGGAGATCGGGTATTGCCACATGGAAAAGCTGACTAATCTGGAAACGCTTCCGCCGGCAGGGTTTGAGATTTCCTGTTTTCCCTTCAAGATCAAAGGTGCGTCGGCCGGGTTCATCCGCGCCGTTGCGATCTTTGAAGATCCGGACGAGTGAGGACTGTTGCCATGCCACAAGAAACACAGCCCTTAGGTGGCCATGATGGTCCGTACGATGCGCCCGTTGAAATTCACGAGTTTGCGCTGCACCCAGACTGGATCGATTACAACGGGCATATGAATGTGGGCTATTACGGCGTCGCGTTCGATATGGCTTTTGAACGGTTGCTTGTCGATCATCTTGGCCTTGGCGAGCCTCAGGTCCAGGCGTTGGGGCAGGGGCCGTACGTCCTGCAATCCCACATGCAGTTTCTGCGCGAAGTGACCGACGACATGACGATCTATTTCCAGTTTCGATTGTTGGATGCAGATCACAAACGGGGGCACTATTTCGGTCAAATGATCTCGGCCCCCGACCAGACTGTATGCGCCACGCAAGAAGTGCTGTTCATGAATGTCAGCCACAGAACAGGTCGGTCCGAACCCTATCCGGATTGGGCGGTCACTCGGTTGGCACGGATGGTGTCGGATCACGCGTCTTTGCCACCCGCGCCCCAGATTGGGCAGCCGATTGGTATTCGCCGCAAATGACGCTTTAATAATCGCGTTCGAAAAACACCCCGATGCCGGTTTCGCCGCGGCCATCAACCGTGCCCTTGACCGTGAAATTGTCTGTCACATCCAGGTTCAGGTTCACCTCGGTATCGCCTTCGGTATTGACCGTGAAGTCGGTGTACAGGTTTTCACCCAAATACGCGCCAGCCCCCAACCGACCCGCGCCACTTTCCGAAGCGCCGACATCGATTGTATCCACGCCGGTGGAGTCCCGCAGGCCCTTGGTTACATCACCACCCGCGCCGCTGAGTTGGGCCAGCGAGGCGGCCATCTGCGCAATCAGGAATGGTGAAATCTCCGAGAACCGATTCCCGAACAGCAGCATCGCAAGCGCTTCTTCGGCTGGGCGTTCGGGGTCAGAGAACACGTTGACCTCGGGCGAATCCAAAGGCCCCGCAATTTCGATTGTGGCAGTTCCGTCCGAAGTACTGGCCGAAGATTCGAACTCGATATATGGCGTCAGGTCGCCTTGGAGGGTAACGATGCCTTTCGTCAGGGCCAGCCTTCGGCCCAGAATGTCGAAATTGCCTCGGATCAGTTCGATCTGGCCCGACGGAACGACGGCAGTGGTGGTGCCGCCGATGAAGATCCGGCCACCCAACTCTGCGTTTACGCCCCGTCCTCGGACGAACACGGCCTTGGGGGCCAGCAGGCTGATGTCCAGCGCAATTCTGGAATTGCTTTGGCTGGCTTCTTCCGTGACAACCAGCCCCGCGCGTTCTCGGGTGACAAAGGCCGGGCGGCTTTCATTGACATGTTCAATCTCGGGGATCGGTGCCGCCCCGACCGCGCCGGAAGCGGCCGCGAGATTGATGTTGGTTTCGTCGAACGTGATTTGCCCGGCAATCGAACTGTCTCCGGCAAGCGCTCCGGTCATTGCAATCTGGCCGTTTAGGGTGGTTTCGTAAAGCAGCTGATCCGTCAGCACGAGGCTGTTCAACGCCGTCGTGATCTGGGCGTTGAAAGGCGGTGTAAGGTCAACAGGTCCGGTAACGGTAAAGCCACCGCCCACGCGCACTCCACCACTGAGGTTGATGGTTGCACGACTTTGCGCCAGATCGATCTGGCCGCTGATACCGGTGATCGTTTGGCCTGCATCTGGAATAGCAAGTGATGTGCCAGAGGTCGTGACAGATCCACTGAGCGACGCCAGCGCAGGTGCCCCTTTCAGGGCCAAATTGAAACGTGCCGACCCGTCGATCTTGTTGGGTGTAATAAAGATATTTGCTATCCCAAGGTTGACGCCGCCTTGCGCCTTAAGATCGGCTTCAGTGCTGGTTTCGTCGAAGGTTCCGGCAACGGTGCTGGTGATGTCGGCGGGCCCTTCGGCTTTGGCATCGATGGTCCAAAGCCCATTGTCCCGCTTTGCATTGCCCGTCGCTGCGATGGTGCCCGGGAAATCAGGGACGAACCGCTCAATACGGTTGAATTTTGCGTCGAAGTCCAAGTCGGCTGAGCCGTTCGTATCGACCGAACCCGCGACTTTGGCATATGAGCTGTCCGGCCCTTGTAGATTGGCTGTGCCTTCAAAACCTGTGCTTGTGGGCGCGACGTTTCCATCCAGTTTCAATGGCCCTGTCAGAGTGTCAGACAGTCGGCCCAAGTCGTCCAGCGCAGCAGTAAAGCTCAACCCCCCGGCATCCCGATCGAGTTTACCAGACGCCTCAGCCGACAGGGCGGTTCCCTTCAATCGGAAACCGCGGATATCAAGCCCTTCATCGCCATTTTGCGCATCCACAGTCAGGGTGGTGCGCCCTTGGATCAGTTTGTCGACAGCGTCGATTCCGGTCTGGATGTCGTTCGCATCCAGTTTGCCTTTCACATCAAAGCTTTTGCTTCCTAACGCACCTTTGCCCGAAAAATCGGTTTTGATTGACCCGGCAAGGTCGCGTTTGGCAAGGCCCGAGAACAGAGACAGATCGGGGATGTTCAGGCTGGCTTCGCCATCCACAGCCAGCGCACTTGTCGGATCGTCGATTGTGGCTGCCGCTTGTGCCGTAACGGCGGTTCCGTTCACCTTGGCGTCGCGGATCACGATTTGATCCTGACTGAGCGCACCGTCAAAGGTGATCTCGGTTCGACCCGAAACCAGCGGGTCGATTTCAGACATGCCGGTTTTGATGTCCCGGCTCGTCACGCTGGCGGTGCCATCGAATTCCAGCGTCTGAACCGCGCCCTTACCGTTGAGCTTTGCTTGTAGGGCACCGCCAAGCTCGCGATTTGCAAGGCCGGAGAAGATGGAGAGGTCCTGAGCATTGACCGTGGCCTGCCCGTCGATGGTCAGATTGCCACCGGGCGTGGTAACTGTGCCGTCAGCCTGTGCACGCAGGGTGTCCCCGATCAGTGTGAAATCCCGGATCGTTACGCCATCTGCACCCCGCTTGGCGTCTACAGTGATTGTGGTGTTACCGCGAATGACCGGGTCGATGTCGTCGCGTCCGGTGGACAGGTCATTTCCTTCGACCTCTAGCTTGCCGTCAAAGCTGCCTTCCAGCGGAGAGCCTCGCCCCACAAGCCGTGCAGACGCCTGGCCCCCAAGATCCATCTTCGCCAGATCCGAAAACCGCGACAAGTCCGTCGCCTGCAACGTGGCCGTGCCATCTACGGCCAGACCTGTGGACAGGCCGCTGATCACCGCGTCCAGCCCCAGTTCGTAATCAGAACCAACCAGCTCCACGCCGGACAGATTGACCGTTTGATCACTGCCATAGGCGAACACACCATCCAGCGTGACGCGCTCGCCCACGGCTGCGTTCAGCGCATCGTCAGCCAAGTCGATCCCGTCCAGAGCAGCCTGAAGATCGCCATCCAGTTGCAGGGCCGTCCCTTGTTCCAGCGTCCCCTGCGCCGAGATTTGAGCACGTTGCAAATCGATCTGTGGCGTCTTTATTCCGTTGGCCGTAAGGCTCAGGTCCCACAGATTGCCGTTTTTCTCGTCAAACAACGCCGAAATCTGTGCCGCTTCGATGGACGTGTCGCCGCCCGAAACCGGCAGTACCACTTTTTGCCCGTCCGGCGGTGTGATCCGCCCTTGCAAGGCGGCCAGTTGCAGTTGCCCACCGGCGGCCAGTTGCAGCTCACCCTTGAGGTTCAGCGCTTGAGAGGTCAGCTCAAGATCACTAATGGTCAGCGCGCCATCTGCTTCGGTTCGCCCGTCCACCAACAACTGTGTCTTGGTGCCAAAGAACGTATCCATGTTTTCGGCTACAAAGGGCGTCAGATCCCCACCGAGATCGGCTGTAAAGGCGATGCCCTCGTCGGCGCTTGCCGCTGCGGTCGGGGCCGAACGCAGGCGCACCTGCCCGGTCACGCGTGGTTGGCCATCACTGCTGAGGCCAATATCCGCCGTGAAATCGCTCACCGGCCCGGACCCTTTTGCGGTCAGCCCAATGGGTGGGCTATCCGGGATTTTAAGAGCCGTAGATATCAGGCCGCCCGCCGCTTCGGTCACCTGAAGATCGAGATCGATTTGACTGTCAGAGTTCTGAAACCCCGCGCTTAGCTTGATTTCATCCCCGGCGCGGTCCAGGCGGGTGATGTCGAGATTTGTATCCAGCGTGCCATCCGCCAGTGACAGGTTTCCGGTCACTGCCAACTCTGCGGCAACGCCGATCAGTGGCTCGCCCAGAGACAGTTCGCTGATGCTGATTTCACCGATTTCGATGGAAACAGGAAGTTCGGGCAGTTGAAAGGCTTGCGTTTCAGCTGCGGGGGGCGGCGTATCTTTGGTGGTGGTGCCCGGGGTGCGGGCGATGTCAATTTCCTCTGCGGTCAGGGCGTTGACGGAAAACCGGCCACGGATAAGCGCCAGACGGTTCCAGTCCAGCACCGCATCCTTAATGGTCAGCCAGACCCCGTCATCGTCGGCAACCGTAATCTCGGCGATGGTGGCCCGCGAACTCAGCGCGCCTTGAAGGCCCGTGACGGTTACGTTCTGATCGTCACCTGACAGCGTATCCTGCAGGAACCGCTCGATCATGCTGCCGCCTTCGTCCTCCTGCGCTTGCCCGGCCGTTGGTGCAAGCAGCAGAGTGCCGATCAGCAGAGGGTATGAAAGAAACCGTCTCAAAACGCCTGTCCGATCCCGATGTAAAACTGCAGACCGTCGCCGGTGGGACCACTCACTGGATAGGCGAGATCAAATCGCAAAGGTCCAAATCCGCCCAGATCGTATCTTACACCAATACCGGCGCCAGCGTGGTCTTCGGCACCGCTGCCGATGAACGAAGACGTATCGACAACACCGTAATCATAAAACCCGACCAGTGACAGGCTATCGGTGACCTTGCCGCGGATTTCACCTGACAGGCCGATAAAAGACTTGCCGCCTGCTATGCCGGTTCCAACCGGAATGCCAAGGCTTTCATAGGGTTGCCCGCGAACGGTTCCCGCACCGCCCGAGAAGAAAAGGAAGTCAGGCGTGACGCCATCGGCAGGGGGGCCAATTACGGAACCCAGCTGCGCGCGCCCGGCCAAAACGATCCGGCCCCCTGTCCCCAAGCTGGTATAAGCCCGACCATCAAAGAAAAGGCGGATGCCCGTGTCGGTACCGGAAATACCAACAAAGGGCATGACTTGTGAATCAAGATAAAAGCCCCGTGTGGCGCTGACTTTACTGTCGCGTTCGTCCCATTCCGAGCGGAACGGCACGATGAAATACCTGAACTTGCGACCGCTTCCATACGCATCATCAGCATCCGACCACTGAAAACCGGCAGAGGCTTCGGCATAGAGGTTGTCCGAGAAGGTGCGACGCGCACCGTAGGCCAGCGACGCAACCGACACGTTGTAGTTTTCAGTGTTGCGCCGTTCCAGTAGCGCGCTCCAGAATGTGTTGTCGTCCGGGCCGAGGCGATCCGGTTGATCCAGACGCAAGCCGATCCGGCCGTCGATGTTCTCGGCCCCGCCGATGTTGCGTATCGCGGCTTCAAAGCGCAAACGTTCCGCGCGTTTGAACATATTGCGATGGGCCCAGGTCGCTGTCACGTCAACACCATCGCGCGAGGCGATTTCAACACCAAAGGTTATGCGACGTTTGGGCAGGTCTTCGAAAGTTGCATCAAAGTCTAACGTGCCATTTGGATTTGGTGTCTCACGCTCTTGCAGTGAAACGACGTTGAACGTGCCGGTGCGGCGCAGACGTGTTCCGACCTTTTGGATCTTTTCAGGCGAATAAACCTCTCCACTTGGAAACCCAGCGATCTTTTCGATGGATCTGTGGCGCACATCCGTGTCGCCCTTGATGAACATTTTACCGAATGTCAGCCTGCGCCCCGGTTCCAGCGTGACCTGAGCGTCCAACTGCGCCTGAGAATGCCGTGCGATGACTTTCTGCCCCGCGACCCCAGCCTTGGCATGGCCTGCATCCCGCCACCCTTGCACGCCAGCTGAAGTGGCCTGTTGAATAGCGCCGGTTGTTGCCAGTTTGCCGGTTGCGAACTCTTCCGGCAGAACGGTGTCAGGCGCCAACGGCTGTACAGTGGCGGTGCCGAATTTAAAGCTGGGCCCGGTTTCAACGTTAATCGCCGCCCGGTCGATCTTTGCCGGAACGGTCAGCGAACTCATTTCCGCGGCTTCCTGGCCGTCCAGTTTGATGCTGACGACAGGGCTGAAATACCCCTCGTCATACAGGATCTGCACAATCGTGCGGTAATCCGACAATGCGGCGGACAGGATTTCAAGCGGGGTATCCAGGCCGCGCTCTTCGGCGGTGGTGACGGATGACGTCTCTTTCAGACGCTCCACCAGTTCTTTGGACGCACCCGGTGCGGTCAGAGAGGTTTCCAATGCCAGTGACACGTTTGGAGCCAACGCCACAACAGCGACACTCAGCCAGCGCCTCAGACGGCCTTGCGGCTTGCTCCCTTGCATGAATTGCCCCAAATGTCCCAGTTCCAAATATCATACACCGCGTTTGCCGCGGTCCTTTGCATTCAGGTTAGAGCATCTGAATGCGATCTGGGAAAGAGATTATGCGCCTGACGCGAAAATTTAGGGTAAATTGCGTTTGTGCTACAGTCCGGCGTTGCGCACCCATCTGATGATGGCTTGGCGGTCTTCAGGTTCCATATAGGTTACGTTTGCCGGAGGCATCGCATGCGTCACACCAGCCTGCAGATAGATTTGCTGCGCGTTTCGGGCGATATCGGCCTCGGTTTCCAATAGCACACCTTTCGGGGCCCAAAGAATGCCCTCCCAGACCGGCTCGCGCGCGTGACACATTGAACAACGCCCAAGAACAATGTCATGGGCGTCTTCGAACCCGTCCGCATCAGCAAATTTCTGTTCATAAGGTGTTAGCGGCTGTGCCTCTGCCTCTTCCAGCGGCTGGTACATGGGGGCTGTCGATAGCCACATGATGGCAATGAACAGCAGTGCGGTGGCCAGCCACGTCCAGGTGGGATTACCGGCGCGGGCATGGCGGGTGTTGAAATAGTGCCGGATGGTCACGCCCATCAGGAAAACCAGCGCTGCGATGATCCAGTTGTATTCCGTCGCAAAAGCCAGCGGGTAATGGTTGGACAGCATCAGGAACAGGACGGGCAATGTCAGGTAGTTGTTGTGGGTTGAGCGCAGCTTGGCGATCTTGCCGTATTTCGGATCCGGTGTGCGCCCGTTTTTCAGATCATCCACCACAATGCGTTGATTGGGCATGATGATGAAGAACACGTTTGCCGTCATGATCGTGGCAGTGAACGCGCCCAGATGAAGCATCATCGCACGCCCGGTGAAGATCTGGTTGTACCCCCAACCCATGGCCACTAACAAAACGAACAGCAAAACCATCAGCAAAGTGGGGCGTTCCCCAAGCCCTGATTTGCACAGAAAATCATAGACAAGCCATCCAACCGTCAGCGAGGCGGCCGAGATCAGAATGCCTTGCCAAAGGGCCAGATCAGCCTTTTCCACATCGATCAGATACAGCTCTCCACCGACCCAATAAACGATCATCAGCAGCGCGGCACCGCTGAGCCATGTCGAATAACTTTCCCATTTGAACCAGGTCAGGTGATCCGGCATCCGTTCAGGGGCCACCAGATACTTTTGGATATGGTAGAAGCCGCCGCCATGCACCTGCCATTCCTCGCCATCCGCTGGACCCGGAATATTGCGGTTCAAACCCAGGTCGAGCGCGATGAAATAAAATGAGGATCCGATCCAGGCCATGGCGGTGATCACGTGCAACCAGCGCACGGCAAACGCCATCCAGTCCCAGAACACGGCAAAGTCGTACATTTCAGAGGTCTCCGATTGGTTGCCACCACACTAGGCAAACAGGCTTTTCTTCGGTATTCCCGTATATTGTCAAACTGTATCAAAAAAAACGAAAAGATGTCCTATCTCGATAACATCCGCACCTTTGTCAGGGTCTACGATCTGGGCAGCATGTCCGCCGCGGGGCGAGACCTGCGAATTTCTCCGGCTGTGACTTCAGCGCGGATTTCTCAGCTTGAGGATCACTTAGGCGTACGCCTTTTTCAGCGTACGACCCGCAATCTGTCTCCGACCGAGCAAGGCAAAGTGTTTTATCCCGGTGCGGTAGCGGTTCTGGACGCGGTGGATGATGCCGAGGCTAAGGTGACCCATTTGACCGAAGCCCCACGTGGATCATTGTTTGCGGCGGCGCCTCTGGGGGTGGGTCGCCGTCTGCTGGCGCCGCATGTGCCTGATTTCTTGGCTGCGTACCCAGAAGTAGACGTGCGCTTGCGCCTGACGGACCGATCTGTCGATCTGACAACCGAAGGGCTGGATCTGGCGTTCTTCATTGGTCAACCAGAAGACAGCACCCTGCGCATCCGTAAGATCGCAGATTGTCAGCGCGTGCTTTGTGCCGCCCCCGACTATGTGTTGCGGCGCGGAATGCCAACAACCGGGGCTGATCTGGTCGCCGACAAGCACGAATGCCTGAACCTGCGCTTTCCGGGGGCGGCTGAGTTTCAATGGATGCTGGAAACCCCCGAGGGACCGAAACGTTTTGCGGTGTCGGGTCGGTTTGAATGTGATGACGGAGACGTGTTGACGGATTGGGCTTTGTCAGGGCAAGGGATTGCAATGAAACCCGTTTTTGAGGTCGCCGAACACCTCAAATCCGGGCGTCTTGTTCCGGTTGCAACCGCAACACCACCGGTTCCCGTGCAGATGGCATGTCTTTACACGCACCGGCGACATCAAGACCCGAAGGCGCGTTTGTTCATGGATTTCATGATCGAACGGATCGGAAAAATCGTCCGCAGTGCCGAGCTACCCGCTTAAGCCCCCCGGCTCTCAGTCAGCTTCCGCGATAGGTCGAATAGCCGTAGGGCGAAAGCAGAAGCGGGACATGGTAATGCGCCTCTGCATCGGACATGCCGAACCGGATGGGTACCTGATCCAGAAACAAGGGATCGTCTCCGTCCTGACCTGTTGCACGCAGGTAGTCGCCTGCAAAGAAAATCAGTTCGTAAGTGCCTGTTTTAAATGCGTCCTGCGGCAATATTGGGCTGTCGGTTCGGCCATCCGCGTTGGTTACCATCTCAACTAGTTTGCGATGAGAGTTGCCGGAAACGCGGTAAAGCGCGATTTTCAGCCCCTCAGCAGGGCAGCCACGTGCGGTATCCAGAACATGGGTTGTCAAATAGCCTGCCACCGGTCTCTCCTATCATGTGCCTTTTGATTTTTGACAGTCTGGCGCAAAGTTCGAAACAGTTGAAATGCCGAAAGAACCGGAAACAGCGTTCGGATTGATTTGATAATCAAAGGCTGTGTTCTGGGGTAAGTCTGTTGGAAACAGAAATAGAAATGGACCATACCATGCAGCCGCCGCGTTACCCCCGGGACATGATCGGATACGGAGCACACCCTCCGCAGGCGAAGTGGCCGGGCGGGGCCAAGTTGGCTGTGCAGATCGTGCTGAATTATGAGGAAGGCGGCGAAAACTGCGTGCTGCACGGCGATGACGCGTCCGAGGCGTTTTTGTCCGAGATCGTGGGGGCCGCGCAATGGCCGGGTCAGCGGCATTGGAATATGGAATCGATCTATGAATACGGCGCGCGCGCCGGTTTCTGGCGTTTGCATCGGCTGATGAAGGATCTTCCGATCACGGTTTATGGCGTGGCCACATCTCTGGCGCGTTCGCCCGATCAAGTGGCGGCGATGAAATCCGCTGGTTGGGAAATTGCCAGCCACGGCCTCAAATGGGTCGAACACAAAGATATGACCCCAGACGAAGAACGTGCACAAATAGCCGAGGCCATACGTCTGCACACAGAAGTTGTCGGTGAACGCCCGCGCGGCTGGTACACGGGGCGCTGTTCCGAAAACACAGTGCGTCTGGTCGCGGAAGAGGGCGGGTTTGCCTATGTTGCAGACACCTATGCGGACGACCTTCCCTATTGGATGCAGACCGGAGGGCGGGATCAGTTGATCGTGCCTTACACGCTGGATTGCAACGACATGCGTTTTGCCACCCCGCAGGGGTTCAATTCG
The DNA here is from genome assembly GCF_013110855.1 of Ruegeria sp. HKCCD4884. NCBI lineage: Bacteria > Pseudomonadati > Pseudomonadota > Alphaproteobacteria > Rhodobacterales > Roseobacteraceae > Ruegeria > Ruegeria sp. HKCCD4884. The sequence goes on along the minus strand of NZ_WVRJ01000005.1, from coordinate 176,869 downwards.
GGTGATCAGTTCTTCGCGTACCTGAAAGACAGTTTTGATGCACTGTACGCTGAGGGTGAGGCGGGCGTTCCCAAGATGCTCTCAATCGGTTTGCATTGCCGCCTGATTGGCCGACCGGGGCGTGTGATGGCGCTGAAACGGTTCTTGGACTATGCACGGGGATTTGCCGATGTCTGGTTCGCAACGCGATTGCAAATCGCGCAACATTGGGCAACCACCCACCCGCCAGTGCATCGCGTGCGTCCGTCACAGATGGACCGCACCGCGTTTGTCGATGCTTTTGGCGGTATTTTTGAGCATTCGGCCTGGATTGCTGAACGCGCCTTTGATCTGGAGCTGAGCCCGGCACATGACACGGCCGGTGGGCTGCACAACGCGTTGACGCGCATGTTCCGTTCGGCTTCAGAAGACGAGCGTTTGGGCGTTCTGACCGCACATCCGGATTTGGCGGGCAAGCTGGCGCAGGCCAAACGGCTGACACAGGAAAGCACGTCTGAGCAAGCTTCGGCCGGTTTGGACGCGCTGACCGATGCAGAGCGAGAGGCGTTTACCAATCTGAACCAGCGCTACACGCAGACATTCGGGTTCCCCTTCATCATTGCGGTACGGGACCATAACAAAGCGTCGATCCTCGAAGCCTTCCAGCGGCGCATCGAACAGGATCGCGCGACAGAATTTGCCGAAGCCTGCCGTCAGGTTGAACGGATCGCCGAGTTTCGGTTGCGAGATGTGTTGCCCACATGACCCAGCAGATCGTGACAGAAATAATCTCGGCAGACGCATTTGCCCCTTTCGGCGATTTGATCGAGGCGTCTGGACCGCCCGACAAGATCATCAACCAAGGGCAATGCGGGCGGTTTAATGACCGCGCGCAGTTGGAATTTTCTGATGGTCGGGCTGGGCTGAGCCTGTTCAACGCCAACCCCCGTTCATTGCCCTACACGCTTGAGATGGTCGAGCGCCATCCTGACGGCAGTCAGGCTTTCATTCCCATGACGCATAAGCCCTTTCTGGTGATCGTCGCGGCAGACAACGCCGGGAAACCGGGCGTTCCGCGCGCGTTCATAACCAAGCCGGGGCAGACGGTGAATTACCACCGCGGTACGTGGCATGGCGTCCTGACACCTCTACATGGCCCGGGTCTGTTTGCGGTGGTGGACAGGATCGGCACCGGATCAAATCTGGAAGAACACTGGTTCGACACACCTTACGAGGTGGTGCCGAAACCCAATGAAGCCGCGGGATAAGCGGCAATACCCCCGTGAACTCCGACTGAGAGGACAGTGCCCATGGCCGAAACTTCAATTGGAACACCCGAACAACTTCGGGATCCGAATTTCACACCCGCGCTTCACAAAGCGATTCCACTGGGTATTCAGCACGTTCTGGCGATGTTTGTCTCAAACGTGACACCTGCAATCATTGTCGCTGGCGCAGCTGGGTTCGGGTTTGGTTCTAACTCGCCCGATTTCCCGGAGCTTTTGTACTTGATCCAGATGTCGATGCTGTTCGCTGGCGTGGCTACGTTGTTGCAGACGGTCACTCTGGGTCCGGTTGGGGCTGCGTTGCCGATTGTTCAGGGGACAAGTTTCGCGTTTCTGCCAATTATGATCCCGCTTGTGGCGGGTAAAGGGGTCGACGGGTTGGCAGCTTTGTTCGGGGGCGTGATCATCGGCGGTGTGTTCCATGCCTGTCTGGGGGCTGTCATCGGTAAGATACGCTTCGCTCTGCCGCCGCTGGTGACCGGTCTTGTGGTCACGATGATCGGTCTGGCGTTGGTCAAAGTTGGTATCCAGTACGCTGCCGGAGGAGTTCCGGCAATCGGTACGCCAGAATACGGGTCAATGCTGAACTGGTCAGCAGCGATGGTCGTTGTTGTTGTAACGCTTGCGTTGAAATTCTTCGCCAGGGGTATGCTTTCAGTTTCAGCTGTCCTGATTGGTCTGGCGGTTGGATACCTTTATGCATTGATGGTCGGAATGGTGACCTTTGAAGCGATTGGTGCAAGCTGGGGTCGCGCTTCGGCTTTTGCTCTGCCTGTTCCATTCAAATACGGGTTTGAATTCTCATTTGCGGCCGTGATCGGTTTCTGCCTCATGGCCTTTGTGTCGGCCATCGAAACCGTTGGCGACGTTTCGGGTGTGACCAAGGGTGGTGCAGGACGTGAGGCAACGGATGAAGAGATTGCCGGTGCAACCTATGCTGACGGTTACGGTTCGGCACTGGCCGGTGTGTTTGGTGGCTTGCCCAACACGTCCTTCAGTCAGAATGTCGGTTTGATCGCGATGACAGGCGTGATGAGCCGCCATGTCGTGACCATTGGTGCCTTGTTCCTGATCCTGTGCGGGTTGGTTCCCAAGGTCGGTGCAATCATCCGGACCATACCAATTGAGGTGTTGGGCGGGGGCGTCATCGTCATGTTCGGGATGGTCGTGGCTGCGGGTATTTCGATGCTGTCAGATGTAGACTGGAACAGACGCAACATGGTGATCTTTGCGATCTCGCTGTCCATCGGATTCGGGTTACAGCTTGAACCCGACGCGGTTCAGCACTTGCCGGACACGCTGGGTATCCTAATGAAAAGTGGACTTCTGCCAGCAGCGATTATTGCGATCGTGCTCAACCTCATCCTGCCGGAAGAACTGACTGACGAAGCCACCGAAGAAGTATCGGGTGGAATGTCCGGGCATGGTGCAGGCAGTTTGCCTGGACATAAGTAACCTGTTCCCCGCCGGATCACGTGCCATCCGTTAGGGGCGCGATCCGGCTACTCCGTCGCCATAAAGCGGGCGACGTCCAGCATCCGGGCTGAAAAGCCCCATTCGTTGTCGTACCAGCCGAAGATCCGAACCTGATTTTCCCCAACCATGCGGGTTTCCGGCCCGGCGATGACCAATGACTCCGGGCGGGCGCGCAAGTCAGACGAGACCAGCGGCACATCTGTCCAGCCAAGCACGGGCGAGGCAGAAACGGCCTCTTTCAGCGCTTGGTCAAAAGTACTTATGCTGAGGCCCCGCTCAAGTGTCACGATTAGGTCCACGGCGGAAACACTGGCCGTCGGCACACGGACAGCCGCGCCGGAAATGCGTCCGGCCAGATGCGGCAGAACCACATCGATCAGATGCATGGCGCTTGACGTCGTGGGGACCATTGACAGCGCTCCGGCCCGCGAACGGGCGAGGTCGCCGCGCGGCGCGTCCACCATCGGTTGGCTATTGGTATAGCAGTGAATGGTGGTCATATGCCCAGAGGCGATGCCTGCGATGTCGTCGATCATCTTGACCAGCGGTGCCAACCCGTTGGTGGTGCACGAGGCGTTGGATACAATCCTCGCGCTGCCCAGTTGATCCTCATTTGCGCCTAGAACAATGGTCACATCCGCTGCAGGCGAAGGGCCAGATATCAGCACCTTGCCCGCGCCCGCGGTAAGACCGCGACGCGCAACGTCAGAGCTGCGGGCGATGCCCGTGCAGTCCAGCATCACGTCGACACCCGACAGATCAACGCGGGTCAGATCGGCACTGTGGGTCATGGGAATCGTCCGCCCATCCACAATCAGCGCGGCATCCCCTTCGGACACATCGCCGGGGTAGGGGCCGAACGTGCTGTCGTATTTGAAGAGGTAAGCGCAGGTTTCCAGCGGTGCGATGTCATTGATCAGCACCAGGTCGATATCTGACCCTTCCGGCAGGGCCAGAACCTGCCGCAGGATCGTACGGCCGATGCGGCCGAATCCGTTAATCGCGAGTTTCATGCGCAAGCTATGGCAGGCCGTTCAGGCGACCTCAATGCCTTAACTGACGTACTGTCAGTTGCAGCTGACCTGCGAGAAGAACTGGCCCGAGATGTTCTGATACATGCTGGCCACAATGGGTTTGCACCCGGTTGCCTGCTGAATGGCGGCGATGGCCTGAAGGGTGCGCAGACGTGGTGGGGGGCCAAACGGGTTGAGATTGTTGTTGTCACGCGTGGCGCGGTACACAACCGGCGCGTCCGAGACTTGCGTCACTGCCCAGGTGCGGCTCATGACAAATACGGATTTGGTCTCTTCCTTGGCGGAAAGGGGCGAGGTGAAAAGGGTCGCAGATGCGGCGAGTGCGGCAATGGCCAGCAGGGCAGGGCGCAGTTTCATGGAACAATCTCCAATGCTTAAAATCAGAATTTGCTTGGATTTCAGCAAATTCCGGCGCGCGTGTGAAGCCCCGAAGCCAGAAATTCACAGCACACCCCCGCGGACCACCTGTTTACCCTAAGGCAAAGACAACGGCATGTGCCGGTTGACGTCCTTATACAGCAGATACCGGAACCGCCCCGGACCACCTGCATAACAGGCTTGCGGACAGAAGGCGCGCAACCACATGTAATCGCCCGCTTCGACCTCGACCCAGTCCTGATTCAGGCGATAGACAGCTTTGCCTTCCAGCACGTAAAGCCCGTGCTCCATCACATGGGTCTCGGCAAATGGTATGACCCCGCCGGGTTCGAAATTGACGATGTTCACATGCATGTCATGGCGCAGGTCTTGAGGATCGGCAAACCGCGTGGTCGACCAGCGGCCCTGTGTTCCCGGCATTTCCACAGGTGTCACGTCACGCTCGTTGGTTATGATCGGGTCGGGCAAAGGCAGCCCAGGCACCGACTGATAGGCCTTGCGGACCCAATGGAACCGGGCGACTGCGTCACCCGTGTTGTGCAATGTCCAGTCGCTTCCTGGTGGAATATAGGTATAACCCCCTGTTTCCAATACATGTTTTTCGGCATTCAGGGTTAAGGTGACAGCCCCCTCGACCACAAAGAGAACGGCCTGGGCCTGCGCTTCGGTTTCAGGCTGGTCGCTGCCACCGCCGGGTTGCACCTCCATGATGTATTGCGAGAACGTTTCGGCGAAACCACTGAGCGGACGCGACAGAACCCACAGGCGCGTGCCTTCCCAGAAAGGCAGGGAGCTGGTGACGATGTCGCGCATCGTGCCTTTGGGAATGACCGCATAAGCGTCCGTGAACATAGCGCGGTCAGTCAACAGTTGGTCCTGACCGGGATGGCCCCCGGTCGGGGCGAAATAGGTTGGGTTGGTCATCATGAGCCTCGGGGTCGTTTGTACGGCACTATGAGCGCAAAGACCGGGCGCAGATAGGTCCACCGGCGCGATAGGTTTGTTCGGGATAATTTGAAGGTCGATGCCAGGGGCTTGGCCCTGCAGCGGCAGCGGTATATCCTTGGACACAAATGATTTCAGTTCTGTGAGGCCGCTATGAAAGCCCAGTTTTTGCCCGCAATCGCCGCTTGTGGTGTTCTTTTGATGACCAGTTTGGCAGACGCCAAGCCACTGTCGCGAATCATTGCAGAGATGGGCTTGTCGCCTGCGGATTTCGAAGTGGTCAACGCAACCGCGAACACGATGCTGACCAGTGGTACGCCTTCTGTTGGTCAGGAAAGGACCTGGAAAAACGACGATACCGGATCGAAAGGCACGATCCGGGTGCAAAATGTGCAGGGCAACTGCGTCAGTCTGCAGCACGTCGTTCAGCCGGAAGGCGGGGATCAGAGCCGTGAGATCAGAACCCGCCGGTGCAACGACGGCAGTGGCAACTGGATTCTCACGCCCTGATCTGCGGTATGGGCCTCAATAGCCCTGAGCCCGATCCACCTCATGCAGCAAGGGCGCGCCAGAGTTGAGCCGTTTAAAGTTCTCGGCAACATCTGAAAGCGCGTCACCCAGATGCCAGCCCGAGACGTGCGGTGTGATCGTCACGCCGGGATGGGCCCATAACGGGCTGTCCTGTGGCAGTGGTTCCACTGATGTAACGTCCAGCACGGCGTGACCCGGTGTGCCTTTATCCAACGCTTCGATCAGGGCGGCTTCGTCAATCAGATCCCCGCGCCCGGCGTTCAGCAACTGGCTACCGTGTTTCATCGTCTCCAGTGTTTTTGCATCGAACAAACCAACGGTCTGTGGTGTCGAAGGCAAAATCGCACACACATGATCGCATTGCCCCAAAAGGTCAGGCAGGGTGTCTTGCCCGTGCAGACAGGTCACACCTTCTATGGATTTGGCTGTACGGCTCCAGCCCATAACCTGAAACCCGACGGCCCGCAGCATCAGTGCAGTACGCGCACCGATATGACCCAGACCCAGGACGCCAACGACGGTGTCTGGTGTAAAGATCGGCTCTCGCGGCGACCATTCCGACCGGGCTTGGGCGGCCTCATGGAACGCCATATGCCGTTGGTGGCGCAGGATGTATGCCACAAACCACTCGGCAATACCCTGTGCAGGGGCATCCGGTTTCAGGCGCGCGATGCGGACATGGGCCGGAAGGTCGGGATGGCTGACAATGGTTTCCACGCCAGCCCCCAACTTCTGAACCAGTTTTAAGTTGGGCAGTCGCGCGGGGTGGTCGCTTTGCATGCCGACCAGCGCCAGCATCGTGATGTCTTCCGGGTTCCCAAGCGTTTGGGGCGTGCGGATATCTGCATCCGGCGCTGCGGCCTTCAATTTGGCAGCAATTTCTTCATCGCCTATCCAATCGGACAACCCGGTTTCGATCAACAACGCCATGCGCGGCTCCTGCGTAGAATTTGGTGTGGTGACGTACCGTCACTGTGGTGGACAGGCTCGGGGCAGTTAAGCCATCCTTGCAGCAAAAGTATAGCCCGGTTCCGACGTCTGAGGAGGATGCTTCCGTGAACATGTCATTTACCCTGCGCGAGGAAAACCGCGTTCTTCTGGAACGTGTTTCGGAAATGATCCGGGATGAGATCATGCCGCTGGAGGAAGAATACCACGCCGAAATCAACAAGGGCGACCGCTGGCAGTACACACAGCGCCAAGCCGAAATTCTTGAAGGGCTGAAGGCCAAGGCCAAGGCAGCGGGGCTGTGGAATTTCTGGCTGACCGACAGCGACAAGGGGTTTGGCCTGACCACCGTGGAATACGCCTATTTCGCCGAAGAAATGGGCAAGACCCCGCTTGGGGCCGAAGTGTTCAACTGCTCGGCCCCGGATACCGGCAACATGGAAGTTTTCGAACGCTACGGTTCCACGAAGATGAAGGAGCAATGGCTGAAGCCCTTGCTAGAAGGTGAAATCCGATCAGCTTATTTGATGACCGAGCCTGACGTGGCCTCGTCTGACGCAACCAATGTGTCGATGTCCTGTGTGCGGGACGGGGATGACTATGTCCTAAATGGTGAAAAATGGTGGTCTTCGGGCGCGGGCGACCCGCGATGCAAGGTTTATATCGTCATGGTCAAAACCGGCGGCGATGAACAACCCAAACACAAGCGTCAGTCGATGATTGTGGTGCCTGCGGATGCAGAAGGGATCGAGGTTCTGCGCCCTATGCAGGTCTATGGCCACGATGATGCACCTCACGGCCACATGCATATCCGGTTTACCAACGTTCGCGTTCCGGCTGAAAACATCCTGCTGGGCGAAGGGCGCGGGTTCGAGATTGCGCAAGGTCGCCTTGGGCCGGGCCGCATCCACCACTGCATGCGCGCCATCGGGCAGGCTGAAAGTGCGCTGGAGCAGATGTGCAAACGATCGCTGCAACGCGAGGCGTTTGGCAAGAAACTGGCCCAGCTTGGGGCCAATTACGACATCATTGCCGAATGCCGGATGGAGATCGAAATGGCCCGGCTGCTGTGCCTGAAAGCCGCGTGGTACATGGATCAGGGCGACGCGCGGGCAGCCGCACCTTGGATTAGCCAGATCAAGGTCGTCGCACCACAAGTTGCGCTGAAGGTGATCGACGAAGCAGTGCAGATGTTCGGTGCGCAGGGCATCAGTCAGGACACACCGCTTGCGACGGCCTGGACCCATGTGCGGACCCTGCGATTGGCTGATGGGCCTGATGCGGTGCATCGCCGTCAGGTGGCACGGGCCGAGCTAAAGAAATACACGCAGGAAAAGATCTGAGGGGCCGATGGCAGCAGCGCTCGATTTCGCCGACAAAGCCTATTTTAGTCAACGAGAAAACGGGGCATTTGTCGGCAACGATCCCGCACGTGGCCCGTGGTCTGCTGATCACTGCCATGCGGGGCCTGTGAGTGGTCTGATCGTGCGGGCGGCGGAAACCGAAGTCGGCCCGGAAAAGATGCTGACCCGTTTGACCGTCGACCTGTTACGCCCTTTACCGCTGGCCGGTTTGCGGGTTGCGGCAGAAACAACCCGCCACACCAAGACGTTGGCGACCACGCGCGTTACGGTTCACGATTTGAACGACGCGCTATGTGCCACGGCCTCGACCATGCATCTGGTGCGTCGCGATCTTGGACCGGTTGCAAATGTTGAAAGCACAGCCCCCCGGATCGAGGATGCCGTCGACGGCCCGTTTCCAATTGGCGAGATTCGCCACGAGTTGCCCGGTTTTGCCCATTACAGCGATATTCGCTACCCGAAAGGCGGCAGGCAGGGGGCCGGACCCAAAACGGTTTGGATGCGGACACCGCAACTTTTGCAGGGCGAGGCGCAATCGCCCATTCAGGCCCTGTGTCCACTGGCGGATTGCGGCAATGGCATCTCATGGAACGCGCCAACCTCGGAAATGGGATTCATGAATACCGACCTGACAGTGAACATCCATCGAGAGCCGGTTTCCGATTGGTTGGCCTCAGACTCTGTCTCGCATTGGCAGACGTCAGGTATCGGGATGTCACAGTCGGTGTTGTATGACACGCAAGGTCCAGTTGGAACCGCTTTGCAAACACTGGTTTTGTTCCCGCCCGGCTGACACTCGGCTGGTTTTTGCATCCTGACTGTAAAAGCCGTTGCCGCCGCAGATCGGCAGACCTATCTTGCAATCATGCGTTGGATGCTTGCCGCTATAACCTGTTGCCTGCCTATCCCGGCCTTGGCTCACCCGCACGTCTTTATCGACACTGGGCTCGAGTTCATCGTGGATGAAAGTGGTAACTTGACTCATGTCCGAGTGACCTGGGCCTATGATGAGCTGTTTTCCTTACTGCAACTGGAAGACATGCGGCTGGATCAGGACGGTGATGGCGCGCTGACCGAAGGCGAAGAAGCGATCCTTACCGGGTTCGATGCGCAATGGATCGAAGGGTATAACGGTGATCTGGTTGTGACGGCCGGAGGAGTACAAGTTGACCTTTCGGGCCCGCTGTCGCCTCATGCCACAACCGAAGATGGCCGCATCGTCACAACGCATCTGCGCGCGGTCGAAGGGGGTTCAGTGCCCGCCAGCGCCTTGTCGGCGAAGGCGTTCGATGAGACCTATTACACAGCCTACGAAGTGACACGCCCTGTCATCGTCACAGGCTCCGCCACCTGCCAGATGGAACGTTTCGATCCGGATATTGACGGTCAGTTGGCCCAGATGCAGGCGTTTCTGCTGACGCTGGATGCAGATTACGACCTTGAGGAAAACGACATTCCTCTGGTCGGAGAGAACTTTGCTACCGAGATTCGCATTTCATGTCCCGCTACCTGATTGTTCCGGTTGCCCTTGCCTGTGGACTGCTGCTCTGGTTCTGGGGCAGTGGCGGGTTTGACTCTCTTGCAGCCTGGGCAGCAGGCGAGCAACGCGAATTTCAGAACCAGATCGCCCGCTCGCTGCGTGCCGCACGCGCCGAGCAGCCGCAGGCCGTTGCCACGCTGCTGACCGTATGTTTTGCCTATGGCTTCTTTCATGCCATCGGCCCGGGTCACGGTAAGGTTCTGATCGGCGGGTACGGGCTGGGTCGGCGCGTGGCTTTCTGGCGGCTTTCGGCGATCAGCGTGCTGTCCAGCCTGGGGCAGGCCGTAACGGCCATCGTTCTGGTTTATGCCGGGATATTGGTGTTTCAGATGTCCCGCCAAAGCCTTGTCGGCGCGACCGAGCAGGTCATGGCCCCCATAAGCTATGGCGCGATTGCTTTGATCGGGTTGTGGCTAGTGTTTCGTGCTTTGCGCAGTTTTGCGCGGCGGCAAAAAAGCCAACCGACGCATGATCATGACCATGCTCACGATCACCACGCCGACGCGCACCAACATGATCACGACCATAATCATGACCACCATGACCATGCACATCACCATCACCATGATGACGGTGTCTGCTCGGATTGTGGCCATCGGCATGGACCAACGGCGGAAGAGGTCGCAAATGTGGGCACTCTGCGCGAGGCTATGATCCTGATCGCAGGTATTGCCGCGCGGCCCTGTACGGGTGCTTTGTTCGTGCTGATCCTGACCTGGCAGATGGGCATCGCAATGGTCGGTGTCGCCGGGGCTTTTGCTATGGCGCTGGGCACGGCTACAGTCACAACGCTGGTCGGCTGGACCTCTTTCGGCCTGCGCGGGGGGTTGCTGGCCTCAGCCTCGGCCACACGCTTTGCGTCCGTGCTGGCCCCAACCATCGAACTGGTTGCGGGGCTTGTCATTGCAGTGATTGCCGGTGGTCTGCTGATGCGCGCGATTTAGTCAAACACCGGTTCAGGGTAACCGACCCGCGCCAGATACAGCCCCTGCGGCGGGCAGACCGGCCCACAAGCCGCACGGTCAGCAGCGTTCAACGCGTCGCGGACATCCTCAGGCGTCCAGGCACCGGCGCCGACACGTTCCAAAGTGCCCACGAAACTGCGGACCTGGTTGTGCAGGAAAGATCGGGCGCGCACGTGGAAATGGATCTCGGGGCCGGAAAAACCCGGAACCTCCTCGACCCGCAGCTCATCCAGAGTTTTAACAGGGCTCGCCGCTTGACAGATCGAAGACCGGAACGTGGTGAAATCATGCCGTCCCAGCAGCATGTTTGCCCCGTCCTGTATCGCATCAACATCCAACTGATGGTTGATCTGCCAAACCTGCCCCCGGTCATGCGTTGCCGGGGCGCGGCGCATCAGGATGCGGAACAGATATTGCCGTTCAACCGCTGAAAAGCGTGCATGCCAATCCTCATCGACCCGAGCGGCCTTCACAATCGCCACAGGCTGCGGTTTGAGGTGATAGTTCAGTGCCTCGGACAGGCGGAACGGGTCCCATTCCTTGGCCATGTCGCAATGGGCAACCTGACCAAGCGCGTGAACCCCGGCATCGGTGCGACCTGCGGCGGCGATTGTATGCGCACCCGGCTGAATACGCGACAGAGCCTCTTCAATGGCCCCCTGAATGGACGGCTGATCCTTTTGCCGCTGCCATCCGGCAAACGGTTCCCCTTGGTATTCGACTTTTAACGCATATCTGGGCATGCGCCGCTGGTAACGCGCAAGGCCGGAACGGGCAAGGGGGCGAAAGCGCTGGTATGTGCCGCACCCTCTACCTATCTTGGGTAAAAGGATAATTGCGGGGCGACAGTTTGGTCATCTCATCACTGGCAGACAGTCTTGTGCGTGGCGTCGAAACCATCGGCGATACCGTGTCCGAGACGTTTTTCGAGCCGGTCATCCGTCTGGGTGTCACCGGGCTGGCGCGATCGGGCAAGACGGTTTTCATCACCTCGCTGGTGGCCAACCTGTTGGACCGGGGCCGCATGACCGGCCTGACCGCGCAGCAAGAAGGGCGGATCAACGCCGCTTATCTGCAACCACAGCCGGACGATACGGTGCCCCGGTTCGACTATGAAAGCCACCTGTCCGCTCTGACGGGCCCCACGCCGCATTGGCCCGACAGCACCCGCGCTGTGTCCGAACTGCGTTTGTCGTTCAAGGCGCGCCCCGCAGGGTTACTTGCCGGGTTGCAGGGGCCGCGAACAGTGCATTTGGACATCGTGGACTACCCCGGTGAGTGGCTGCTGGATCTGGCTTTGCTGGACAAATCTTACGAAGATTGGTCGCAAGAGACACTGACGCGCATCGAGACCCGTGCCGAGGCAGCCGAGTATCTGGCGCTGGTCAAGGCCACAGACCCGTCTGGTGCGCATGACGAGCCGACGGCGCAAGCTCTGGCGGCGGCGTTCACGGCTTATCTCAATCAGGCGCGTGAAGCTGGTTTTTATGACTGCACCCCGGGGCGTTTCTTGTTGCCGGGTGATCTGGCGGGCTCACCGGTTTTGACCTTTGCGCCTTTGGCTGTGTCCGGACCGTCGCGCCGCAAAACTCTTCAGCGTGAGATGGAGCGGCGATTTGAGGCTTATAAGTCTCAGGTGGTGAAACCCTTTTTTCGCGACCACTTTTCGCGCATCGACCGGCAGGTGGTTTTGGTCGACGCACTGGGCGCGATCCACAAAGGCCCGCAGGCGGTTGAGGATATGCGCCGCGCGATGGCCGATATATTGTCGGCCTTTCGCCCCGGTCGGAATGCGTGGCTCAGCCAGTTACTGTTGGGCAAGCGGGTCGAACGCATCCTGTTTGCGGCGACTAAAGCCGACCATTTGCACCACACACAACATCCCCGCATGACGGCGATCATCGAAGCGTTGACACGCGAGGCACGAGACCGCGCGAATTTCGCGGGGGCGCAAACGGCAGCTCTGTCCCTAGCCTCGCTGCGCGCCACGACCGAAGAAATGCGCCAGCACAATGGGGTGGAGCTGCCATGTGTAAGGGGCACTCTGTTGGACAGCGGGAAACAGGCTGCGTTCTATCCCGGCGAATTGCCTGAAGACCCAGCGCATCTTTTGGGTCCGGCGCGAAATGGGGCGCACAGTTGGTTGGATGAAGATTATGGGTTCATGGCATTTGCCCCTGCGCATCTAACCCTGAAACCCGGCGACGGGCCGCCGCATATCCGTTTGGATCGCGCAGCTCAGTTCCTGATCGGAGACAGGTTGTGACCGTTATCTTGCGCCCTGCACGTACCACAGATGCTGGTACCATCGGGACAATCCTGCACGGTTTCACCGTGGAAAATGACTGGATGCCAAATCTGCACAGTTGCGCTGAAACCATCGCCTTTTGCGGTAAAATGATCGATCAGGATTGGGTAACTGTTGCGGAAAGTGACTTGGGCGTGGTCGGGTTTCTGGCGCTCAACGGTACCGAAATCCATTCGCTTTATCTGGACGCGCAGGCGCGAAGGCGAGGGATCGGGCGGCAATTGCTGGATCACGCGAAATCGCGACAAACCCGGCTTAGCTTGTATTCGTTTCAGGCCAACACAGGGGCTTGTGAATTTTATGAGCGCAACGGCTTTGCCGAAGCAGCGTGCAGCGATGGCGCGGATAATGACGAAAACCTGCCGGATATTAAATTTGTCTGGCATAGCAAAGGTATGACCCATGGCTAAAGGCCCGGTTCTGATCGATCTTGAAGCGGATGATCCCGCCGCTGATGTTGCGCAGGCCCCTCCGGTGCCAGATGTGGCGCAGCCTCAAGGGCAAGCGATGCAGAGCGCTGCGAGGCTTGCCGCCCGAAAACCATCCGTCTTGGCGCGTTGGTTTTGGGGGCTGGCCTTGGCTGTTGTTGGCGCGGCAATCTCTGTTGCAGCTTGGGATTTTGCAACTTCACTGGTGGCGCGGACGCCAATTCTGGGGTGGGTCGTAGTTGGCCTGCTGGCGGCATTGGTGCTGGTTGGATTGATCATTGCAATCCGCGAATTGGCAGCTTTGGGGCGGTTGTCGCGGGTCGATGGAATGCGCCGCGCGGCGGATACGGCCTTGACGGATGCCGATCTGGCACAGGCCCGTGTTGTCACCAATCGTCTGATCACCTTTTACAAAGGCCGGGAAGAGACCCGCTGGGGCCGCGACCGACTGGCAGAGCGTATGGGGGATCAATTTGATGCCTCGGCGTTGCTGAGCCTTGCCGAAGATGAGCTGCTGGCTCCGCTAGACGAAGCGGCCAGCCGAGAAGTTGAGGCTGCGGCCCGGCAGGTCGCAACCGTAACCGCCTTAGTCCCATTGGCCTTGGCAGATGTTGTGACAGCGCTGGCCGCGTCGCTTCGGATGATCCGCCGGGTCGCGGAAATCTACGGCGGTCGGGCCGGTACGCTAGGCAGTTGGCGTTTGACCCGTGCCGTGTTTGTACATCTGGTCGCCACAGGCGCGGTGGCCGTCGGCGACGATCTGCTGGAGCCTGTTCTGGGCGGATCCGTTCTCAGCAAACTGTCTCGCCGGTTCGGAGAGGGGTTGGTCAACGGGGCGCTCAGCGCACGTGTGGGAGTGGCCGCGATGGAGGTGTGTCGCCCGCTGCCATTCTCTGAACGGCACAAACCGTCAACGCGCGGTATCATCAAACGCGCCTTGCAGGGCCTGTTTTCCAAGGGTTGATCCAAAGCAAAGCGTCATAGCCCACCCTTCGTCACACTAGGAGTGTCGGAGGAGCCAGCCATGACGGATCACGGTCACAGCCCGCAGGAAATCGCCGAACGGATCAATGCACCGCCTGGTCGTGGTGTGTTGCGCGATGTTGTCTATGGCGGCATCGACGGGTCTGTTACCACCTTTGCCATCGTGGCAGGGGTCGCGGGGGCAGGGCTTTCCCCGTTTGTGATCGTTGCGTTGGGTTTGGCGAATGTGCTGGCTGACGGGTTTTCCATGGCTGCGGGCAATTACTCGGGCACCAAGGCGGAACTGGACAACATTCGGCGCATCCGCGCGGTCGAGGAACGCCACATAGCCTTGTACCCCGATGGCGAGCGGGAAGAAGTGCGCGAGATCCTTGCGCAAAAGGGGTTGTCGGGCGACGTTTTGACCGAAGCCACGGCCGAGATCACCTCGAGTCACGAAAACTGGATCAACCTGATGATCGAAGGAGAGTATGGGTTGGGCAGTGTTGACCCGCATCCGTTGAAGGCGGCGCTGGCCACATTCTTTGCCTTCCTCGTGGCTGGGATGATCCCCCTGTTGCCCTTTCTGGCTTCGGTTCCGAACGCATTTGCGATGTCCGCCTGGATGACCATGGGAGTCTTTTTTGCGATAGGTGCACTCAAAAGTCGTTGGTCTCTGTCCCCATGGTGGCGGTCAGGGATAGAGACGCTGTTGATCGGAGGGCTGGCTGCGCTGATCGCGTATCTGGTCGGGTCTCTGTTCCATCCTTAATTGTCGCAGCGCGGCTGTGGCGGCTGGCCAATATGCAGCACTTGGGTAGAGTGGCCAAAAACGGGTGCGAAAACCGATGCCACGTCTCTCTTTATCTGAACAACACGTATTGGTTCTGGGCGCTTACGGCTTCATTGGCGCGGCAGTCACGCGTACGTTGCAAGCCGAAGGTGCCTCGGTTCAAGGCGCTGTACGCAACCTTGCGCAAGGGGCACGGATCTTGCCGGGTGTTCCGCTTAAGCAGGCTGAAATGCGCGATCTTCTTCACACGCAAGATTGGCTGGGTCTGTTAGAAAACGTCGATGTCGTCGTGAATTGCGCCGGTGCTTTACAGGACAATGCCAAAGACGATCTGGAAACCGTGCACCACACAGCGATCGCGGCCCTGGCCAACGCTTGCGCGGATCAGAAGATCAGTATTGTCCAGATTTCCGCCATCGGTGCGGAACCTGCAGCAAGCACGCATTTCCTGCGCACCAAAGCGGCCGGAGATCAGGCTCTGCGTGCGTCGGGCGTTCCGCTTTGGGTGCTGAAGCCCGGGCTTGTTATCGGACAGACGGATTTTGGCGGCACAGCACTGCTGCGCATGTTGGCCGCTGTGCCTTGGGTTCAACCCTTGGCCTATCCCAATACGCCAGTGCAGTGCGTGGGGATGCCTGACCTTTGCGCCACGGTCGTCGATGCCATTGCGGGGGATTTGCCGCAAGGCACGTATGACCTTGTCGAGGACAGCCCGCACAGCCTGTCGGACGTGGTGCGCCACACCCGGCAATGGCTAGGGTTTCCTGCGGCGCGTTTCTCAGTAAGTTTACCGCCGGTTATGACCAAAGCCGTTGCGGCGTTAGCCGATGGTTTGGCCTGGTTTGGCTGGCGATCACCTCTACGCAGCACGGCGATGACGGTCATGGCGGACGGCGTGATCGGAGATCCCGCGCCTTACAGGGCTGCCACGGGGCGCAAGTTTTCACCTTTGCCCGACATCTACGCATCGCTTCCCTGTGCCCGGGAACACCGCCTTACCGCACGAATGACGCTGTTGATGCCGATGGTTGTTGCAACGCTCAGCCTGTTCTGGGTTCTGTCGGGCCTGTTCGGGTTGTCGGGCCTGTCCAAAGCCTCGGGCGTACTGACAGGAGCTGGTTGGTCAACGCCTGCGGCCACGGTTGCCGTCGTTTTCTTGTCTCTGGTCGACATCGTATTGGGGTTGGCCATCCTATGGCGTAAATGGGCTACGCGGGCCTGTTGGGCTCAGTTTGGCGTGGCCGTTATCTACATGGGTGCCGCCACAATTACCTCACCGGAATTTTGGACCGACCCGCTGGGCCCACTGGTGAAAATCCTGCCCGCGATGGTCTTATCCCTTGTCGCGTTGCCCATGTTGGCAAGTCGATGACGGACCCTGATCTGATCCTGCGCTGGTTGCACGTCATTGGCGCCTGTGTCCTGCTGGGGACCGGAGCAGGGATTGCCTTTTTCATGCTCATGGCACATCGCAGCAATGATCCGAAAATCGTCGCGCACACGGCGGGTGTCGTCGCGCTGGCCGACCTTTTGTTCACGACAACAGCAGTCATCCTGCAACCCATTACTGGCACTCTGTTGGCTTGGCGTATTGGGTGGTCGTTAAGCGAAGGATGGATTGCATTGTCCCTGGTGCTTTACGTGTTGACCGGTCTTTTCTGGTTGCCGGTGGTTTGGGTGCAACTTCGAATGCGGGATTATGCCAGAACAGCGGCAGAGCAGGGGTCGTCTTTGCCGCAAGACTATTACCGTTTGTTTCGGTTTTGGTTCGCTTGTGGCGTGCCTGCCTTTCTTGCGGTGTTGGTCATCCTGTGGTTGATGATCGCGCGCCCGGCGATTTCTGTGTTTTAGGAAGGTCTGCAGCTTTCCTGACTGTTATTGGCCATCGCCCCAAGATAGCCTTGCCGCGAGACTTAGATCGGAGATTGCTTTGGAATCGCTACTTGTTCTTGTCGGCCTGATTGTTCTGGCAATCCCGGTCACGCTGGTCGCGCTGATGGTCGGACAAACCCGATTGCGCCGCCGAGTGGCAGAGCTGGAGGCGCGGATTTCGAATCTCTCGGCAGGTGACAACGTGGGTTCTGAAACCCACGAGGTAAAGGAGCCTGATCTACAGACAGACGTTGCAAAAGAAGCGCGCAGACCCGGCCCATGGGCCGCGCCGAAACGACAGGAAGAAGATACCCCTGTTGAGGCGGACGTGCCTTCTCCTGCCGTCGTATTCAATTCTGACCGGTTTACCGCGCTGGGCGCATGGATGCGCGAAAACTGGTTTTATGTGGTCTCAGCCTTGTCACTGGCGTTGGCCGGGATATTCCTTGTGCAATACGGTGTTGAAAACGGATTGCTGCCTCCGGCGGCCCGCGTATTCGTAGCACTTGGGTTCGGGTCACTTCTGATCGTTGCGGGTGAAGTTCTGCGCCGGAAGTTCGGAGATGATGAGGATGCGTCCACTGCCTATTTGCCATCCGTCTTTTCCGGGGCCGGGCTTGTTACCCTTTTCGGGGCAATTCTGGCCGCGCGCCAATTGTACAACCTGATTGGTGCCGAAGCGGCGCTGGCGGGGATGGTTGCCGTCGCTTTAATTGGTCTTGTACTGGGTTGGTTTCATGGCCCCTTGTTGGCGGCGGTCGGATTGGTCGGAGCATTCGCGGCCCCCTTCATGGTCGGTGGTTCGTCCGAGGATCCTTCGTGGCTTTATGCCTATTTCCTGCTGGTTGCCGTTTTGGGGCTTGGTATCGACACGGTGCGGCGTTGGGCGTGGGTGTCTGTTCTGACCGTGTTTGGGGCCTATTCAGCGAACCTGCTGCTGGTGGCGGGCGCGCCGAACACAGAACCGAGTTATCTGGTCGCCGCTTTGATACTGGCGGTTATGGTGATGGCTATTCCCGCGCGTCGCATATGGCCGGATCACGCGGGCCCTATGATCTCTCAAATGATCCGCCATCCAAGGTCCCGCCCTTGGCCAGATTTTCCAACCAGACTGGCGGCAGGGGCCGTTGCAGTCAGTTCGGCGATCTTGTCCTGGCATTGGGCGGATTCGGCGGCCGAGTTCTGGCTGGGTGTCACCTTGTTGACCGCCCTTGTGCTGGCCCTGTTGCTTTGGGCCAAGGATGCTCCCGCACTTCAGGATTTGACCGTCCTGCCGGCGGTTGGGCTTGTTTTCTATGTCTTGTCGCATGGGCTTGATCAGGGCGCGGTTCTTCGTGACTTTGCTGTCACCTATGCGGAAACAGTTGAGGCCGACTATCCAATGGTCGTCACGGTGTTGGTCGCGTTGGGAGCTTTGATCTCAATCCTGATGGCGTGGCGGTCTGCACAGGCAAGCCAGTTTCGCGCGATCTGGGCCGGAGGGGCCGCTCTGTTTGCCCCGGCAATGGCTATCGGACTGGAGGTCGGCTGGCATCCGGCTTCTGTGGTCGGGGCATACCCCTGGGCATTACACGCTGTGGCGCTGGCCGTCCTGATGGTGGTTCTTGCGGAACGTTTTGCCCGTGTCGACGGAGAGGATCGGATGCGTGCTGCGCTGGCCACTTTGTCTGCGCTGTCTTGTCTGGTCTTTGCCTGCGTCATCGTGCTCAGCGCGGCGGCGCTGACGGTGGCGCTTGTGGCAAGCGTCGTGGTGGCGGCGGCTCTGGACCGCAGGTTCGCTTTGCCCCCGATGAGCTGGTTCATATGGGCCGGTGTCTTCACCGTCACCGTTCGACTGGTGCTTGATCCGGGGCTGGACTGGGCAAACACGGCTCCGGTGCCCGAGATGACATTGGTATACGGTTCGGCCACGATTGGCTTTGTCGTCGGCTGGTGGATGTTGCGCCCCTTGCAGCGCCCTGTGGCGTCCTTGTTGCTGGAGAGTGCAGCCTGGGCGACAGGTGGCATTCTGCTGTCCTTGCTGCTGCTGCGCTGGCTGGAAGGGTTTGGTGAGGGCGGTGCCGACAACAGCCATTGGGGGCTGGGTCTGCTGGCTGTCATCTGGCTGCTGCTGGCCTTTGCTCAGGTTCAGAGATTTGAGCTGGGCGGCAAGCTGAATTACGCGCGCTATGTGTTGGCCGCGTTTTTTGCGGCGCACGGCCTGTTCCATCTGTTGCTTGCCGTGTCCGAGCAAAACCCGCTGCTAAACCCAAACGCCGATCCTGTGCTCGGCCTGCCGGTTCTCAACACGCTTGCAATTGCGTATCTGCTGCCCGCGCTGGTCATCGCCGGGTCCGCTTGGCGGATCAAGGACATGCCCAAGCAGATCACGATGACAAGCTATGTCGTGGCAGGGGGGCTTGTGGCGATGTGGCTGGGCCTGACAATCCGCCATGTCTGGCAGGGCTCTGCGGGCATGTTCGAAGGCAACGGTGTGACGCAGCCCGAGCTTTACACCTATACGCTGGTTCTGCTGCTGATCGGAGCCGCACTGTTCTATCAATCTCTGGCCCGTGGGTCGGACTTGATGCGGAAAGCAGGGCTTGTTGTAATCGGTCTGGCTGTGGCCAAGGTCTTCTTGATCGATATTGCGGGTCTCGGTGGTCTGATCCGGGTGTTCTCGCTGCTGGCGCTTGGCCTTGCGCTGGCTGGTCTGGCATGGCTGAACCGCTGGGCCAAACTGCGCCATTCGCCGCATGGGGCAGAACCTCTGGACCATTAGGCGCGGGCGTCTTATAAGCCCGCCATGCATGACCGTTTGGCCATCATTATTCGAATTATATCCCCGGCGCTCTGACCCTCTGAGACGCCGGGCAAAGGTGTTTGAGAACTCGCACCGACCGCTTCGATCCTAGTACGACCAGATCATCCAAAGGACGCCCCCAATGTGCGCCGACACGATCCAGACACCTGATTACAAAGACACGCTGAACCTGCCCAAAACCGAATTCCCCATGCGCGCCGGCCTGCCCAAGCGCGAACCCGCATGGCTGGAGCGCTGGGAAACCATCGGCGTCTATGACCGCTTGCGTGAAAAAGAGGGCCGCACGCCCTTTACGCTGCACGATGGTCCTCCTTACGCGAACGGCCACCTGCATATCGGCCACGCGTTGAACAAGACCATCAAGGACATGATCGTGCGGTCGCATCAGATGATGGGTTTCGACGCGCGTTATGTGCCCGGCTGGGATTGCCACGGCCTGCCCATCGAATGGAAGATCGAAGAGCAGTACCGCAAGAAGGGCAAGAACAAGGACGAGGTGAACATCGTCGATTTCCGTCAGGAATGCCGCAAGTTCGCCGAGGGCTGGATCGATATCCAGCGCGAAGAGTTCAAGCGCCTGGGCATCACCGGCAACTGGCCCGATCCCTACATCACCATGGACTATCACGCCGAGGCTGTGATCGCGGATGAGTTCATGAAGTTTCTGATGAACGGCACGCTTTATCAGGGCTCGAAACCCGTGATGTGGTCACCCATCGAAAAAACCGCTCTGGCCGAGGCCGAGGTCGAGTATCACGACAAGGAAAGCTTCACCATCTGGGTGAAGTTCAAGGTTGTGAATGCAGGTGATCTGGATGACGCATTTGTCGTGATCTGGACAACGACCCCATGGACCATGCCGTCGAACAAGGCAGTCGTTTACGGCAAAGACATCTCTTACGGCCTGTACGAAGTCACCGGCGCGCCCGAGGAATGCTGGGCCAAGGTAGGCGACAAGTTCCTGCTGGCCGACAATCTGGCCGCTGACGTTCTGGGTCGCGCGCGTCTGAACGACGACCAGTGGACCCGCGTTCGTGACGTGACCGCAGATGAGTTGGAAGGCGTTCAACTGACCCACCCGCTGGCCGGAGCCGAAGGCGGCAATGGCGAATGGGACGACATCCGCGATTTCCGCGCTGCTGAGTTCGTGACCGACACCGAAGGGACCGGCTTCGTTCACTGCGCGCCATCGCACGGGATGGAAGAATTCGAGCTGTATCGTGACTTGGGGATGCTCGAGCAGGTCATCACTTATAACGTGATGGACGATGGTTCGTTCCGCGCCGATCTGCCGTTCTTTGGCGGCAAATACATCCTGTCCCGCAAGGGTGGCGAGGGCGACGCGAACAAAGCCGTCATCGATAAGCTGGTCGAGGTCGGCGGGCTGCTGGCGCGTGGCAAGATCAAGCACAGCTATCCGCATTCATGGCGCTCGAAGGCTCCGATCATCTACCGCAACACTCCGCAGTGGTTTGCATCCGTCGACCGCAAGCTGGACGACGGCATGGGCGAGATGGGCGACACGATCCGCGAACGCGCCCTGCGATCCATCGACGAACTGGTGAAATGGACGCCGCAGACCGGACGCAACCGCCTCTATTCGATGATCGAAGCCCGCCCGGACTGGGTTCTGTCCCGCCAGCGCGCCTGGGGTGTGCCGCTGACCTGCTTCACCAAGAAGGGCGCTTTGCCTACCGACGCGGATTATCTGCTGCGCAACGCGGACCTGAACGCGCGCATCAAGGCGGCGTTCGAGAAGGATGGCGCTGACGTCTGGTACACCGACGGCTTCAAAGAAAAGATCCTCGACGGCATCGCCAACCCGGATGACTACGATCAGGTGTTCGACGTGCTGGATGTTTGGTTCGACTCGGGCTCGACCCACGCCTTCGTTCTGCGTGACCGCGAGGATGGCACCGAGGACGGCATCGCCGACGTCTACATGGAAGGCACCGACCAGCACCGCGGGTGGTTCCATTCGTCCATGCTGCAGGCCTGCGGCACCAAGGGCCGCGCGCCTTATCGGAACGTTGTCACCCACGGATTCACGCTGGACGCCAAAGGCAACAAAATGTCCAAATCGCTGGGCAACACGATTGTGCCGGAAGAAGTCGTCAAGCAATACGGCGCCGATATCCTGCGTCTGTGGGTGGCGCAGACCGACTATACCGCCGACCAGCGGATCGGGCCTGAGATCCTGAAAGGCACGGCCGACAGCTATCGTCGCCTGCGCAATACCATGCGGTTCATGCTGGGCTCACTGGCTGATTTCACCGAAGCGGATCGGGTCGCGCCCGAGGATATGCCGCGTCTGGAACGCTGGGTCCTCAGCCGTCTGGCCGAACTGGATGAGCAGGTGCGCAAGGGCTACGCGTCCTTCGACTTTCAGGGCGTGTTCAGCGCCGTGTTCACGTTCGCCACAGTTGATCTGTCGTCTTTCTACTTCGACGTCCGCAAGGATGCGCTGTACTGCGATGGCGACAGCCTGCGCCGTCGTGCGTCGCGCACTGTTCTGGACATTCTGTTCCATCGCCTGACAACCTGGTTGGCTCCGGTTCTGGTGTTCACCATGGAAGAGGTGTGGCTGGAACGCTTCCCGAGCGATGACAGCTCGGTCCATCTGGTGGATTTCCCAGACACACCTGTCGACTGGCGCAATGACGAGTTGGAAGCCAGCATGGCCAAAGTGCGTCGCGTCCGCCGCGCCGTGACCGCCGCGCTCGAGGTTCAACGTCAGGACAAAGTGATTGGTTCCAGCCTTGAGGCTGCGCCGATCGTGCATGTCGAAGATCAGGAAACCCGCGATCTTCTGGAGACGTTCGATGTAGATGACATGTGCATCACTTCCGGTTTGGCGGTCTCGGGGGATCCGGCCCCGGCGGAGGCTTTCCGTGTCCCGGAGATTGAAGGCGTTGGTGTTGTCTTCGAAAAAGCCGAAGGCGAAAAATGTCAGCGGTGCTGGAAAATCCTGCCCGACGTGGGCCGCCACACGCATCCGGGTGTATGCAGCCGCTGCAACGACGCGCTTGGTTAACACTTGCCCCCAGCCCATCGGCTGGGGGTTTTTCTTTCCCTGCTTGCAACAGCTTTGGTGATCTGAAACGCTGCGCCTATGCCGATGATTGCCGTAGAAACCCAATTTGGATGTCTGGGTGTCGAAGAAACAGACGGAGCCCTCACGCGCCTGGTCTGGGATGGCCGCGATGTGGGAGAGCCGACGGATCTGTTGCGTGAAGCCGCCGCGCAATTGAAAGCGTATGACGCCGGGCAACTGGACCGGTTTGACCTTCCTTACCGCGTCGCAGGGTCTGACTTCCAGCGACAGGTCTGCGATCTGATGTATGCGATTCCTCTGGGCGAAACGCGTACTTACGGAGATATCGCCAAAGAGCTTGGGCAGCCCGCGCAACCCGTAGGCCAGGCTTGTGGCGCTAATCCCATTCCGGTGATCATTCCCTGCCACAGGGTGCTCTCAGCAAATGGTCTTGGTGGCTTTTCCGGCGCCGGCGGGGTCGAGACCAAAGTGGCCCTGTTGCGCCATGAGAGGGCCGCCGGGCTTTTGATCTGACCTGTGAAATTCGGTTGCAATCCGTCTGCGGCGGGCACACCATATATATGTTGTTGAATTTGAAGGACCGCATTGCATGACCACGGATCAAGATCGCGCCGCCCGAAAGAAGGCCATAATTGACAGGTTGATGTCACTTGAAGCGCAAGAGCTTGCAACGGCGCAGGCGCATTACGATGCGTTTTTGAAGGACGCTCAGCTGGATGATCGGGAAGGTCACGACAAGGATGACCTTGCCGCCTCACGCGAAAACGCTGACTTGGCGGCTGCGTTTGACGCCCCTGTGCATGCACACCACGCTAAGATCGACGTGATTGAAAACACCGATTTCGGTCTGACCGACACGGTTCAACCCGGCGCAGTGATTAAATTCAACAATCGCAGATTTGTCGTATGCGTTTCGACCACCCGGTTCGAGGTGGACGGAAAGACCTATATGGGCATTTCAACACAAAGCCCGATTTATCTGGCCATGGTGGGCCTGCAAGAGGGCGATGTCTTTACTCACAACGGCACCGAGTTCGAGGTGCAAGACGTCATGTAGCTCGACTGTCGGCAGCGCTGCGTCAGGCGCGGCGCTGCGGTATGATTTGCTGCGCGATGCCTGCAAAAGTCAGATACAGGCTGGTGATCACCAGACCCCAATGCGCCCAGCTTTCAGGGTGAAAATCGACCCAGGCCGCCCAACCGGCAAAGAACGTCCATGCCAGAGCCATAGGCAGCGTCAGGCTGCGCCAACGCTCGGTACGTACGGGATGAACAAACTTGAGCGGCAGGAACATCGCAAGCGACAGCAGTGTTACCAAAAGCAGAATAATCCAGAAATTAGGTTCAAGCGCGAAGATCACGATAACGAACATGTTCCAGCATCCCGGAAAACCGGAAAAGGAATTGTCCTTGGTCTTCATCCGGGTGTCCGCAAAATACATCGCGCTGGCAAAAGTTATGACGATGATCGCAAACCATCCCGTCCAGCCGTCCATCAGCCCGGACTTGAACAGGGCAAAGGCCGGTATGAACACATAGGTCAGGTAATCGATGATCAGATCCAGCAGAACACCATCAAATTCCGGGGCGTTCTTTTTGACGTGGTAATGACGCGCCAGAGGGCCATCGATTCCGTCCACGACAAAAGAAACAACCAGCCAAAGATACATAAGGCTCCATTTCTCTTCGACGGCGGCCAGCATGGCGAGCATGGCAAAAACAGCGCCGGTAGCAGTGAAGAGATGGACGGAAAGAGCTTTGAATCTGAGTGTCATGCACGCGTCATGACTGATGCACGCCTGAGATGCAAACCAAAAGCCGTGCGGTTTTGATGGATGTGTGTGTCAGGCCTTGGGGTGCGCACGGTTGTAGACCTCCATCAACCGCGCCGTGTCCACGGCAGTATAGGCTTGGGTGGTTGAAAGCGACGCATGTCCCAGGAGTTCCTGAATGGCGCGCAAGTCGCCTCCGGCCGACAGAAGGTGCGTGGCGAAACTGTGCCGCATGGCGTGGGGTGTTGCGGTTGCAGGCAGGCCCAGTTGCATCCGCGCTTTGGCCATAACGCCCTGTATCGCACGTGGATTCAACGCCCCGCCGCGGACACCGCGGAACAAAGGCGCGCCCTGTGCCTTCGGGTGCGGGCAGAGTTTTACGTACCGGTCGACGGCTTCACGGGCAGCAGGAAGAACCGGTACGACCCTCTCTTTGTCGCCCTTGCCAACGATGCGCAAGGTGGCGGGTAAAGGTACGTCTGCACCAGTCAATGACAGCGCCTCGGATATGCGCAGTCCGCACCCATAGAGCAACGTGACCACGGCCACATCCCGCGCGGCGACCCAATCCGAACTGGATTGCAACTCGACCGTGTCGATCATGGCGCGGGCGGCGTCTTCGGCCAGGGGGCGGGGCAGTTTCTTGGTGAATTTTGGTGCGCGTGTGGACAAGACAGCAGTGGGTTCAAAGCCTTCACGTTCGGCCAGCCAGCGGTAAAAGCTTTTGACGGCTGAGAGTTTGCGCGCCAGTGATCGTGCGCTTACGTCCGCACTGCGTTGGTCCGCCATCCAGGCACGCATATCTGACACAGTGATCCGTTCCAGCGCTTTCAACCCCTGCCGTTCAGCGTGGTGCAGCGTCATAAAGGACAGAAAATCCGTCACATCCCCGCGATAGGCGGTTTGCGTGTTCTGCGATCTACCTGCCAGCGCACCTAAGCTGTCCAGCCAATGCTGCAGCGCATCGCGGCAGGCGGGTGAGATCAGGCTCACGACAGCCAGTGGCGCATCGAGCGTTCGAACACGCCAGCAAAAAAGCTTAAAAGGTCGGTGCCAAGCTGCGGCGTGAAATGCCGCGGATCCCGCGCACCCATGACAATCATTCCCGGCAAACGACCGGGGCCGAGGTCAAGCTTCAGGCAGGCTTCGGACCGCAATTGATCTGCAAGCGCGCCAAAAATGCGGCGGTTGGGATGATGTACCTCGCGCAGTGTGACGTCGCGGGCTGGTCCGCCGCGATCAATGGTCAGGTACTGGTCGATGAAGCCGGGTTCGGCAATTGTCAGAACGCCCCCCAACGTATCGACTGCTGGATCGTCCTGAACCACGGTTGTTTCAAGAACCAAAGTGATATGATCAACGCGCAAAATATCGGCAACGTCCGCGCCAAGCGCGCGCAGGAAATCTTCGAATTCAACGGGCTCCAACAGGCGCAGAATTGCGCGATGCACTTGGTTTGTGCCCGCCAGATTCTCGTAGGCTGCTGCAATCACAGACCGATGGGTGTCTTCCAACCGGTCCAGCCGCGCTTCGAGCCGTTGCATGGCGATGCCGCGCAGATCGATCACATTGTCGCCGCGTGCGCGTTCATTGGCAGTGACCAGCGCCTGCATCAGATCCTTGTCATCCAACACGACGTCAGGCTCGGCCAGAATCGCCGCGCGGAGGTTATCCTCGAGTTTGGGGTTGCTGCTCATGTCCCGTCCGGTCTTTTTTTGTTGAGCGGCTTATAACATGCCAGACCGGTTTTGCCTTGGGAAAAATGCACGCAAAGGTGGATTTCCTTGAGTGCTGTGGCGAAGGGGCTCCCGCCCGCCATGCCTGATCACAGATCAAGCAAAGGGCCGTTGGGCCGGGCGCGGTGCCTGAAAGCACCGCGCGGTCTTGCAAAAGGTCAGAGGATTTTCTGACCTGTCTTGGCCCAATCGGCCAGGAAGGTTTCCAGACCTTTGTCGGTCAACGGGTGGTCAGCGAGCTTTTTGATCACGGCTGGCGGAGCAGTGATGACATCGGCACCAATGCGGGCGCTGTCGGTCACATGGTTCACGGTGCGGATCGAGGCGGCCAGGATTTCAGTCTCGAACCCGTAATTGTCATAGACTTGGCGGATGTCGGCAATCAGATCCATGCCGTCGAGGTTGATGTCGTCGAGGCGACCAATGAAAGGCGAGATGAAAGTTGCACCTGCTTTGGCAGCAAGAATGGCCTGATTGGTCGAGAAACAAAGCGTCACGTTAACCATCTGACCTTCGTCGCTGAGCGTTTTGCAGGTTTTCAGGCCAGCCCATGTCAGCGGCACTTTCACTGCGATGTTTGGCGCGATCTTGGCCAGCTTGCGGCCTTCGGCGATCATGTCGTCAGCTTCGGTGGCGACAACCTCGGCCGAAACCGGACCGTCGACCAGATCACAGATCTCTTTGGTTACTTCCAGAATGTCGCGACCCGACTTTAGGATCAGCGAAGGGTTGGTGGTTACGCCGTCCACCATGCCAAGATCGCTCAGTTCGGCGATGGCGTCGATCTCGGCGGTGTCTACGAAGAATTTCATGAGGGCAGTCCTTTGATGGGTTGGCCTTGGTCGCGGATGGCTTTACCTCAAAGTGAGCCATGCTGGAACCCCCTGCTAAGGATATGCTGTGAGCGCTAACGTATTTTTCGACCAAGGAGAGCTGATTGCGGTGCTGACAACGCAGCCGCTGGACCGGACGTTGGATTACAAAGCGCCCGAAGGCGGGTGTTTTCTGGGTGCGTTTGTCGAAGTGCCTTTGGGGCCACGTAAGGTTCTTGGCGTGGTCTGGGGCCCTGGGCAGGGCGGGTTTGATCTGAGCAAGGCTCGGTCCGTGATCCGGGTACTTGAGGTTGCACCGATGCGCGA
This sequence comes from Ruegeria sp. HKCCD4884, assembly GCF_013110855.1. Classification (NCBI taxonomy): domain Bacteria; kingdom Pseudomonadati; phylum Pseudomonadota; class Alphaproteobacteria; order Rhodobacterales; family Roseobacteraceae; genus Ruegeria; species Ruegeria sp. HKCCD4884. Next base: position 149,554 of record NZ_WVRJ01000005.1, on the reverse strand, counting down.
AGAGATGCAGGTGTTTCTGGGTAAGGTCGCCGACTACACGCTGACACCGATGCCAGCGATGCTGCGTTTGGCAACCCGTGCGCCGGGGCTGGGGGACCCTCCGTCAATGCGCAAAGTGTATCGTCTTGGCAATGGCGAACCGGACAGGATGACCGATGCGCGATCCCGTGTGCTGGAGGTTTTGCGAGACTATGGTGGCCTCGCCTTTACACTGAAGGAACTGGCCGAGCAGGCAGGTGTAACCTCCTCTGTTGTCAAAGGGTTGGTCAAACAAGGCGCTGTCCGGGAAGAGGACAGCCCGCGCGATCTGCCGTACCCGCATCTTGATCCGAACCTGCCGGGTAAAGACCTGACCGAAGATCAGGCGGCGGCTGTGACCCGATTGCAGGCCGGACAGCGGACGGGTGATTATGGCACAACATTGCTGAAAGGCGTTACAGGTTCGGGCAAGACCGAAGTGTATCTGGAAGCCGTCGCCGAAGCCTTGCGGATGGGACGCCAGGCTTTGGTCTTGCTGCCTGAAATTGCGCTGACCGCTGAATTCCTGACACGTGTCGAGGCGCGGTTTGGTGCGCGACCGGCCGAATGGCACTCGGGCGCGACAATGACGGAACGCCGCCGGGTCTGGCGGATGGTTGGGCAGGGGGATGCACAGCTGGTTGTAGGTGCACGATCTGCATTGTTTTTGCCGTTCCGCGATTTGGGGTTGGTGGTGGTCGATGAGGAACACGACACCTCTTACAAACAGGAAGACGGCGTGCACTACAGCGCGCGGGATATGGCAGTTCTGCGTGCGGCCATTTGTGGTGCGCGGGTGATTCTGGCCAGCGCCACGCCCTCGTTGGAAAGCTGGGCCAATGCCGAAGCAGGCAAATATGAGCGGGTGGATCTGACCTCGCGCTTTGGCGCGGCGGTCCTGCCTGAGATGAAGCCCATTGATATGCGCGCTGAACAGATGCAGCCCGGAACATGGATTTCTCCGTCCCTGCGACAGGCGGTGCGGCAGCGGGTTGAAAAGGGTGAACAATCGCTGCTGTTTATAAACCGTCGTGGATATGCGCCCGTAACTCTGTGCCGGGCTTGCGGTGAGCAGATCGCCTGCGACCATTGCGACGCGCGCATGGTTGAACATCGGTTTCTGAAACGCCTGATGTGCCACCAATGCGGTGAGACCAAGCCGATGCCCGAAATCTGTCCGTCCTGCGGCGTAGAAGGCAAACTGGCCCCGGTTGGGCCGGGGATCGAGCGGCTGGCAGAAGAGGCCGAGGCGACCTTTCCGGATGCTAAGATTGCGATGCTGAGTTCCGATCTTTTCGGCTCGGCCCGTGCGCTGAAAGCCAAGATCGAAGAGATTGCCGCAGGAGATGCGGACATCATCATCGGCACTCAGTTGGTCGCCAAGGGGCATAACTTCCCCAAACTCACCTTGGTCGGCGTTATTGATGCGGACCTGTCACTGCACGGTGCCGATCTGCGCGCAGCAGAACGAACGTTTCAATTGATGCGACAGGTTGCCGGGCGTGCTGGCAGGGCGGATAAGCCGGGGCAGGCGTTGTTGCAGACGTTCCAACCAGAACACCCCGTGATCCGGGCGATCCTGTCAGGCGATGAGGAAGGATTCTGGAAAGCCGAAGCCGCTGGGCGGCAGGCGGCGGGGGTTCCCCCTTATGGGCGCATGGCCGGAATTGTGTTGTCGGGGCCGGAGGTCGGCCCGGTCTTCGATATCGGCAACGCGATGGCCCGCAACGATACCCCTGTGCGCGATGTGGGAGGGCAAGTTTTTGGCCCTGCACCAGCGCCGATTGCGCGTATTCGCGGACGGCACCGTGTGCGCCTTCTGGTCAAAGCCCCAAAAGGGGCCCCTATTCAGGACGCGATTGCCCGCTGGATCGCGCCTTTGCGTCTGAAAGGTGACATCCGCCTGACTGTCGATATCGACCCGCAGAGCTTTTACTGACCTCTGCATCAGCGCAGGGCGGCTGTGCGCCAACGGCTTCCCTCTCGCCAAGACGACTAAATGGGCGTAGAGGACCAATATGCTAAATCCCATGCCCCTCAACGAGGCGCAGAGCCTTCCGTTCTGGCGTCGTCCTGTCACGCTCTTGTTTGTGATGGCCATGACTATGCCCATCGCGTTTAACGCGTGGAGTGCTTTGCTGAACAATTTCGTCATTGAGGTGGCGAATTTTGATGGGGCCGATATTGGCCTGCTGCATACGGTACGTGAAATTCCGGGCTTTCTGGCGATTGGTGTGATCGCTGTCATCATTTTCATCCGCGAGCAGGTTCTGGCAATGATTTCGCTGATGATGCTTGGGGTGGCAACCGCTGTAACAGCCTGGTTCCCCAGCTTGGGTGGGTTGTTGTTTGTGACCCTGTTCAGCTCGATCGGGTTTCACTACTATGAAACGGTAAATCAGTCGCTGCAGCTTCAATGGCTGCCCAAGGATCGCGCGCCGCAAATTCTGGGATGGCTGGTTGCGATGGGGTCGGCAGCAACGGCGGTGGTCTACGGGTTGATCGTTCTGACCTGGGAACGCTTTGATCTGTCCTACAACTTCGTTTTCATGGCTGCAGGCGGCGTGACGGTCTTGTTGGCCCTGTTCAGCCTGATCGCCTATCCTCAGTTTGACGCCCCAACACCGCAGACCAAAAAGCTGATCCTGCGTCGCCGGTACTGGCTCTACTATGCGCTACAATTCATGGCCGGCGCACGGCGGCAGATCTTTATTGTGTTTGCCGGGTTCATGATGGTCGAAAAGTTCGGTTTCAAAGTGCATGAACTGACCAGCCTTTACCTGATCAACCTGATGATCAACATGATGGCCGCGCCTTTGCTGGGCAAAGCTGTGGCAAAGTTTGGCGAGCGGCGCACCCTGATCTTCGAATATGCCGGGCTGGCTATCGTGTTTGCGGCTTATGGCGGTATCTACTGGTTTGGCTGGGGTGTGTTGCTGGCGGCGATCCTATATGTGATCGACCATGTGCTCTTCGCACTGGCGCTCGCGCTGAAAACCTATTTTCAGAAAATCGCGGACCCGGCGGACATTGCTCCGACAGCGGCCGTGGCTTTCACGATCAACCACATCGCCGCTGTTTTCCTGCCTGCATTGCTGGGGCTTTTGTGGGTGGTTTCGCCGGGCGCAGTGTTTGGTTTGGCGGCAGCTATGGCGATTGTTTCACTTCTGTTGTCGCTGTTGATCCCGCGCCATCCCGAACCGGGCAATGAGACAACCCTGACCAAATACGCTCCAGCACCTGCGGAATAGGCTGGGCGGCTTGACCTTCTCGGCGCGGCGTCCTAGGCGCTGTGCCAACTGAGACAGGAGGCCCAGATGCCCACATTCACCGCGCTGACTACGCTGACAGGTAAGAAGGCCGCCGAAGGTCTGGGCGAAGCCATGGAGCGTTTGGAGCCGGAACCCATCGGTGTTGGTGTGTTCGAGGTCGAGGACGGTTCGGGCCTGTGGGAAGTGGGCGGCTTTTTCACCGAAGCCCCAGACGAAACCGCGCTGGCGGTCCTTGCGGCTGCGTTCGAGGCGAAGCCCTTTGTCGTGTCTGAGCTGCCCGAAACCGACTGGGTCGCACATGTGCGCCGCGAGCTTGCGCCAGTCGAAGCAGGGCGGTTCTTTGTCTACGGCAGCCATGATGCCGACAAGCTGCCCGAAGGCCGCATTCCGTTGCTGATCGAGGCTGCAATGGCCTTTGGCACCGGGCATCACGGCACGACATTGGGATGCTTGAAAGCATTGGATCGCTTGTTGGACGAAGGATTTACTGCATCGAAAGTGGCGGATATTGGCTGTGGTACGGCTGTTTTGGCCATGGCCGCCGCTCGGGTCTGGGATGGTGACATCATCGCCAGCGATATCGACGAAGTCGCCGTTGACGTGGCCGAGGCGAACCTGAAGGCAAACGGTATGTCAGGTGCAGTGAAATGCGTCGAGGCCGCTGGCTTCGATCATCCTGACCTCAAAGCACACGCCCCGTTTGATCTGATCTTTGCCAATATTCTGAAGGGTCCGCTGGTGGCGCTATCGCCTGAAATCTCCGCGAATCTGCGCCCCGGAGGGTATGCGATATTGTCGGGAATCCTTAACGAGCAGGCAGATGATGTGGTTTCCGTTTATTCTCAAAACGAGTTCAATCTTACGCACAGGGGTGAGATTGGTGAATGGACGACCCTAATTTTAAGCAAACAGGGCGCGAATTAGGCCATTTGCAGGAGTTTTGTGGAATTTTGCCACGCTTTTGTCGCAATCTCTAATTACCGTTTTCTGATCAAAGTCGAGGGGGGCGGTTTTTGGAGGCTGCCATGACGGGTAAACAACTGGAGTTCAATCAGCGCGTTAATCGCCTGAACAAGAAGCATCAGAAGATGAGCCGGGGCTATCGCGCAACGATGCGCAAGGATGGTCTGGTGGTCATGAGGCCGCAACGGGTCAGTTCTGCCGTGCCAGTACGGGTCCTGCTGTTCACGCTTGTTGCGTTCTTTGTGTTCAAAGCGTTTCTTTTGTCTCACCTTGGGCCGACGGGATATCAATACAGAATCGACAGCCTGAACGAAGGCACCAAAGTGGAACAGGCAGGGGCTTGGGTGATGCAGATCGATCCTGTATCTCAGGCTCTGTCCCAGCAAATGAACAAGCTGCTCTTCTGAATTTTAAGCATTAATCAAAAAAACACCGCGTGCCGTTCGGGCGCGCGGTGTTTCTTTTGCCCTCACGACGAAAAAGCCAGGGGCGTGTAAGTGGTGGTCAGGATTACCGACGGCCTTCGGCGATGGCGTCAATGTCGCCACGGCACAGGCCGATGTCTTCCAGTTCGCGGTCGCTCAGAACGATCAGCGCGTTGCGGGTTACGCGGGCGTCATTCCATTCGATTGCGGCGTTCACGGCCGATACGAAATACGCGCCGATACGGCCAACGAGGCCGAACGAGCCAGTGGTGGCGATGCGGGTAGTGTCCAGTGCAGCCATATCCTGTTTCCTTCTGGTTTGTGTTCACTTTTCAATCTTGCGATCTGAGCGGCATCTAGTGCCGCCAATTAGTGTGTACAAGTACAGTTTTTGCATGTGTCCTATGCATTTTTTGCAATGCTCTGAAATGCTGAAACCCCCTTAATTTATTGGTAAATTTGCGTTAACAAAGGTGCCGTTTTCAGACCTTTTTGACGTCGTAAATCTGCTTTGGGGTCGCGACTGAGATACAGGTGTCGCTTTCAGACTTCAGGTCAATTCGCTTGGAAAATGTTCACGCTTCGTGCTAGGCGTTGAAAAAAGATCACAAAACCCGAGCAGGCCGAGGCACAACATGCGAATTCTGGGCATTGATCCGGGGCTTAGGACCCTGGGATGGGGCGTCATCGAATCAAATGGCAGCCGACTGAGCCATATTGCCAATGGATTGTGCAAGTCAGATGGGGATGATCTGGGTGAGCGTCTGCTGTCGCTGCACAACCAAATTGTTGAGGTGATCGCCGATCACCGGCCGGATCAGGCTGCGATCGAACAGACATTTGTGAACAAGGATGGGGCGGGGACGCTCAAACTGGGTCAGGCGCGGGGCGTTGCGTTGCTGACATTGGCGCAGGCTGGATTGCCAGTTGGCGAATACGCTCCCAATCGGGTCAAGAAGACCGTGGTTGGCGTTGGCCACGCCGAGAAAGAGCAGGTTATCCATATGGTCAAGCTGCAGTTGCCGGGGTGTTCGCCGAAAGGTGCCGACGCTGCAGATGCGCTGGCGATTGCCATCTGTCACGCCTATTACGGAAAGACACAGCAGGCGCGTGTGAAAGAGGTGCGGGCATGATTGGCAAACTGACAGGGCGGCTGGATTACCGAGCAGCAGATCACGTTCTGATCGATGTGCGAGGCGTAGGCTATATCGTTTATTGCTCCGACCGGACCATGGCCGCGTTGCCGGGCGTGGGCGAGGCCGTCTCGATCTATACCGACATGGTCGTGCGCGAAGATCTGATGCAGCTTTATGGGTTTCTGTCGCTGGTCGAAAAGGAATGGCATCGCCTTTTGTGCTCGGTTCAGGGCGTTGGTGCAAAGGTGTCATTGGCAATCCTCAGCGCTTTGGGGCCGGATGGTGTAAGCCGCGCCATTGCCCTGGGCGATTGGGGTGCAGTCAAAGCGGCCAAAGGCGTAGGGCCTAAAACGGCGCAGCGGATTGTGCTGGACCTCAAGGACAAAGCGCCGGGTGTCATGGCCATGGGCGGCACGGTCGCCGAGGCGCTGGATGGGCCAGCGCTTGAGGTAGTGGAACTGGCCGAACCCGCGCCAGCGCCAAAACGGTCATCGAAACCTCCATCGGGGGCTGCAGCAGCGTCTGCCGGGGCGTTGTCGGCGTTGGCCAATCTTGGATATGGACCGTCTGACGCAGCAGCCGCTGTAGCTGAAGCTGCGGCAAGCCAGCCCGAAGCGGGCGAGGCTGATCTGATCCGAGCCGCGCTCAGACTTCTGGCTCCGAAAGGGTAAGTGAATGGTAGACGCTGATCCCACCCTGCGCCCAGATCCTCTGCCCGAGGACAACGACCGCGCCTTGCGCCCACAGGGGCTGAACGAATTCATCGGTCAGGCCGAGGCGCGGGCTAACCTGCGCATCTTTATCCAGTCTGCCAAGCAACGGGGCGAGGCGATGGACCATACCTTGTTCCATGGCCCGCCGGGATTGGGGAAAACGACTCTCGCGCAGATCATGGCGCGTGAGCTGGGTGTCAACTTTCGTATGACCTCTGGCCCGGTTCTGGCCAAGGCGGGTGATCTGGCGGCGATCCTGACCAATCTGGAAGCACGCGATGTGCTGTTCATCGATGAAATCCACCGTTTGAACCCGGCGGTGGAAGAGGTGCTGTATCCCGCGATGGAGGATTTCGAGCTGGATCTGGTGATCGGCGAAGGACCTGCGGCGAGAACCGTGCGGATCGAGTTGCAGCCGTTCACGCTGGTGGGGGCCACCACACGGATGGGGCTGCTGACGACTCCACTGCGCGACAGGTTCGGCATCCCGACGCGACTGCAATTTTATACGGTCGATGAATTGCATGAGATCGTCACGCGCAACGCGCGGAAGCTGGGCGCGCCTGCAGATGATGATGGCGCACGAGAGATTGCGCGAAGGTCTCGTGGCACCCCTCGGATTGCGGGGCGGTTGCTGCGGCGGGTTGTGGACTTTGCCATCGTTGAAGGCGACGGGCGGATCACGCGCGAACTGGCGGACGGAGCTTTGACACGGCTGGGTGTGGATCATTTGGGACTGGATGGCGCGGACCGTCGGTATCTGAAGCTGATCGCTGAAAACTATGGTGGCGGTCCCGTTGGGATCGAGACGATGTCGGCGGCCTTGTCTGAAAGCCGCGACTCGCTGGAAGAAGTTATCGAACCCTTTCTGTTGCAGCAGGGATTGATTCAACGCACCCCGAGGGGGCGGATGTTGGCGCAAAAGGCGTGGACCCATTTGGGTATGGCTGCACCTAAGCGGCAGAGCGATCTGTTTGGTTGAAGCCCGGGCGCAGAGATTCTAAGCCTTCCGCGAGAGTATTTTTGAAAAGATGAAGGGTTGGGCGTGACACCGGAAGAGATCGAGGCGCTGTTCACGCGCGAAAGCGGTGAGTTTCTGTTTGCCCGCTGGGGGCGGCCGATTGTGCCAATCGTGTTTGGTGTTGAAGACGAGACGCTGGCCACGGTGAAAGGTGCGTTTGAGGCCGTTGTCACTTTGGCTGGGCATCAGATGGCAGAAACCGATCCAGAGCTTGGTGCCAATTGCATGGTCTTCTTTTTTCGGGACTGGCAGGAATTGCTGGAAGTGCCGGATCTTGATCGACTGATCCCGGACCTTGGGCCATTGGTGGAACGCCTGGTGGCTGCGGATGCCAATCAGTATCGCATATTCCGGTTTGAGGAAGACGGCGCAATTCGCGCAGCCTTTGTGTTCCTACGCATGGACAAGGAATTGTCCAAGGTTCCGGCGGAAACGCTTGCCCTTAGCCAGGTGGTGCAGACAGCCTTGCTTTGGTCCGATACTGCGTTTCGCACGCAATCACCGCTGGCTGTCGCAGGCGAGGCAACGATCCTGCGCCCTGACATTGCTGCATTGATCCGGGCCGCTTATGATCCGGTCCTACCCGGGGCGGCGCAGGATGCGTCTCATGCACTCAGGCTGTTTGCCCGGCTGGAGCTGCCACAATGAAACACACGTACCCGGTTCGCGTTTACTATGAAGACACCGACATGGGTGGTGTCGTCTATCACGCGAATTATCTGCGGTACATTGAACGTGCCCGCTCGGATTGGGTGCGCAATCTGGGCAATGATCAGAACGCAATGCGCGAGGAAGGCATTGTTTGGGTCGTGCGGCGGGTTGAGGCCGATTATCTTTCGCCTGCCAAGTTTGATGACGAATTGATTGTTGAAACCGAAGTGACTGAGATTTCCGGCGTGCGCCTGACCATGGCGCAGTTGGTTCGGCGGGGGGAAACCGAAATCTTTCGCGCCTCGGTGACGGCCGTGTGCATCAACAAGGATGGCAAACCGATCCGCCTTCCGGCAGAGATTCGCGCATTGATGTAACAATTTGCGGACCAAGGGTGGTTCTGTTGGCTTTTCAACCCCAACTGCGTTAGCGTTTGGCAAAACAAGGCCAAGAAAACGGCCGTGAGGCAAAAACAAAGAGCAGGTTCATGGAAGCTGAAACGCTGGCGCTGGCGCAGGAGATCGATTTCTCCATGTGGGGGCTGTATGCCCGCGCGACCTTTATCGTCAAATTGGTGATGCTGATGCTGATCGGTGCATCGATCTGGTCCTGGGGCATTATCATCCAAAAGCTGATCAACTATCGGGCCGCGCGTCGTGAGGCGCAGGTGTTCGACGAAAGTTTCTGGTCGGGCAACCCTTTGGATGAGCTGTTTGAGCAGATCGGAACGCAACCGGACGGCAGTTCTGAAAAGATCTTTGCCGCAGGTATGATCGAATGGCGAAGGTCACACCGTAATGATGGTGGCCTGATCGCCGGTGCAACTGCGCGGATCGACCGATCGATGGATGTTGCCATCGCAAAAGAGGCAGAGACCTTGCAGAAAGGGTTGCCCATTTTGGCCACGGTGGGCTCGACCGCACCGTTTATTGGCCTGTTCGGTACCGTCTGGGGCATCATGAACGCCTTTATCGAAATTGCCGAGCAGCAGAACACCAATCTGGCCGTTGTCGCCCCTGGTATTGCCGAAGCGCTGTTGGCGACGGGTCTGGGTTTGTTGGCCGCGATCCCGGCGGTTATTTTCTACAACAAGCTCAGTGCGGATAGTGATCGGATCGTTGGCGGGTATGAGGCTTTTGCCGATGAGTTCGCCACCATTCTGTCGCGTCAGTTGGACAGCTGACCATGGGCGCGGCGGTTCAGCAATCTTCGGGTGGCAACGGGCGCAGACGCGGACGGCGTCGCGGGCGCGCTCAGCCCATGGCCGAGATCAACGTGACCCCGTTTGTGGACGTCATGCTGGTGTTGCTGATCATATTCATGGTCGCGGCACCGCTGCTGACCGTGGGTGTTCCTGTCGATCTGCCTAAGACTGCGGCAAGCGCTTTGCCCGGTGACAACGAGGAACCATTGACCGTGACGCTCACCGCAGATGGGCGCGTGCAAATCCAGACGACGGATGTCTTGCGCGAAGAGTTGATTGGCAAGCTGCGCGCGATTGCGGCAGAGCGGAGCAGTGACCGTGTGTTCCTGCGCGCTGATGGTGCAATTCCCTACGCGCAGGTGATGCAGGTCATGGGCGCGCTGAATGCGGGCGGGTTTTCTAACGTTGGCCTTGTGACCGATACGGGCGGGCCGACGCTGGATGAAGGTGGAGAGTGAGGTCGCACGGTGGATACCGGCACCAAGATTTCGGCGATTGCGCATGTCAGCCTGATTGGCGTCGCGCTTTTTGGCGGCACCTTCCGGTCCGAACCGTTGCCGATGGCCGTGCAGGATGTTTCCGTGATTACCGCTGAACAGTTTGCGGCCATGACTGCGCAGCGCGACGCGCCTGACGTTTCCGAAGTACCGGCTGCTCTGCAGCAACCACCCGAACCTGAGCAGACCGAAACCACCGCTCCGGAGGCGGTGGTTGAGGAACAGCCGCGCCCCGAACCCGTGGTTCCTGCTGAACCTGACCCTGAACCTGCGCCCGTTATCGTTGAAGCCCCGCCAGAGCCCGAGCTGCCGGAAGAGCCACCTTCATTGGCCGAGCCTGAGGTGGAAACCGTTGCACAGCCCGTGCAGCCCGAGCCTGAGGCGCAGCCGCGCCCTGCTGACCGCGTTGCGCCTGAGGCGATTGCGCCGCCGCCGCCCGAGGCAACGCCGGATGAGTTTGAAACGCCACCGGTGTCCTTGGGTGAGGGCGCTGAGGTGCAGCAGGAACAGCAAGATCAGACCGCGCCAGAAGAGGCCGCGCCGGAAATTGTAACCGAGGCGGAAGAGACCAAGGAACCCCTTCTCAGTTCACCTCGTCCGCGCACACGCCCCAACCGGCCCAGCCCGCCGCCGGAACCAGAAGTTGCTGAAACGCCCGAGGCGACCCCGGAACCTGAAACACAGGCAGACGAAACTGCGATCAACGATGCCTTGGCTGAGGCTCTGGGTGCTGGCACCGAGCCTTCAGGTCCTCCGCTCACCAGCGGCGAAAAAGATGCAATGCGACTGGCTGTGTCCAGATGCTGGAACGTAGGTTCACTGTCTACAGATGCACTGAACACGGTGGTTGTTGTTGCGTTTTCGCTGAACCGTGATGGTACAGTTGTAGGCGGCAGTATTCGGATGCTGGACAGCTCGGGCGGGTCTGCCAGTGCCGCCAATCAGGCTTACCAGGCTGCCCGACGCGCGATTTTGCGCTGTGGCGCCAAAGGATATGACTTGCCTGCTGACAAATACGCTCAGTGGCAGGATGTTGAGATTACATTCAATCCCGAGAGGATGCGGATCAAATGATGAAACTTCTGACCAGCCTCTTTGTCGGTCTGACCCTGATGTCTGCGCCGGTTTACGCACAAAATGGCCCCCTGCGACTGGAATTGGACCAGGGTATTATCGAGCCTTTGCCGTTTGCGGTTCCCAATTTCGTGCCCGATAGCCCCTCGGCGGCACAATACGCGCAGGATATTTCGCGTGTGGTGGCAGCGGATTTGACCGGGACAGGCCTGTTTCGCGAAATCTCATCGGATGCGTTCATCAGCCGGGTCAGCAGTTTTGAAGCGCCGGTTCAGTTCGCTGACTGGAAAGCGATTAACGCAGATGCACTGGTCACCGGGGCAGTCAATGTCTCGGGCAAAAGATTGACGGTTCGGTTCCGTGTCTGGGATGTGTTCTCGGGTCAGGAGCTGGGCACCGGACTGCAACTGGCAGGTACGACTGATGGTTGGCGTCGCATGGCGCATAAGGTGGCTGATCAGGTCTATAGCCGGATCACGGGCGAAGGAGGGTATTTCGACAGCCGCGTGGCTTTTGTGTCGGAAAGCGGACCCAAGGATCAACGCCTCAAACGGTTGGCGATCATGGATTACGACGGCGCAAATGTGCAGTACCTGACCGACAGTTCCGCCATCGTGCTGGCACCGCGCTTTTCACCCACAGGTGACCGGTTGCTGTATACCAGCTATGAAAGCGGCGCCCCGCGCATTTATGTTCTGGATGTCGGACGCGTGAAACGGCAGGAACTCAAGACCCAGGACGGCACCATGAGCTTCTCGCCCCGTTTCTCGCCGGATGGTCGGTCGATCGTGTATTCGCTGATTCAGGGCGGGAACACGGATTTGTGGAAGATGGATCTGGCCTCGGGTCAAAGTACACGCCTGACCAACACGCCTGCAATCGAAACGGCACCCAGCTATTCACCGGATGGCAGCCGCATCGTTTTTGAAAGCGACCGGTCGGGCACGCCGCAGCTCTACGTGATGCCCGCAAACGGGGGTGAGGCAACGCGGATCAGCTTTGGCGCGGGGCGCTATGGCACCCCGGTTTGGTCGCCGCGCGGCGATTTGATTGCCTTTACCAAGCAAAACAAAGGCCGGTTCCACATTGGCGTCATGCGCACAGACGGGTCGGAAGAGCGGTTGCTGACTGCGTCATTCCTGGACGAAGGCCCCACCTGGTCGCCCAATGGACGCGTCATAATGTTTACCCGCGAAACGCAGGGGGCCAGCGGGCGGGCCTCGCTATATTCAGTGGATATATCGGGCCGCAACCTGCGCCCGGTACGCACGCCGGATGGCGGCAGCGACCCGTCATGGGGCCCATTGCAGAATTGATCGCAGTAAAGTTCACAACGAATCGCGCCTGTGGTAGACAGGCGGCAATAATCAAAACACGAGGCACTTGAAATGAACGTATTGAGCAAAGTTCTGGCGCTGGGCGCACTGAGTGTGATTGCCGCCTGTTCAAATAACGACCCTTCCGCATTGGGGGGCGGTGGCGCAGGTGGCACTGGCGCTATCGTGCCGGGCTCGCCAAGCGACCCACGTTCGCCGGCGTATTTCCAGCAGACGGTTGGCGACCGTGTCCTTTTCGCGGTTGATCAGTCCACCCTTACGCCGCAGGCACAAACCGTGCTGCAAGGGCAGGCTGAATGGCTGCTGGCCAACCCTGATTTTGTTGCAACCATCGAAGGGCACGCGGATGAGCAGGGGACGCGGGAATACAACCTTGCACTGGGTGCGCGCCGGGCTAACGCTGCGCGCGAGTATCTGATTTCCCGTGGGGTGGCGGGCAACCGTCTTAAAACAGTCAGCTACGGCAAGGAACGCCCGATCGAGATTTGCAGCACCGAGGACTGCTATTCCAAAAACCGCCGCGCGGTGACGGTGCTGACCGGGTCAACTTTGGGGTAAGACGATGCGTATTGCAGGATGGGTTTTGGCAGCCGTCATGGCGACGGCGGGTGTGGCTAAGGCACAGGATCAGCAGACCCTGGCGGATATTCGTCAGGAGCTGACTGTGCTGCATGTCGAGATACAGCGCCTGAAGCGCGAGTTTTCCACCACCGGGTCGCCTGCGCCAAACCTGTCCGGCAGTTCGGTGCTTGAGCGTGTCGACGCGATTGAAGCAGAGCTTCAGCGTCTGACGCGCCAGACAGAGCAATTGAACCAACGGGTCCAGAATATCGTCACTGACGGCACAAACCGGATTGGTGACCTGGAGTTCCGGTTGGTCGAACTGGAAGGCGGAGACCTGTCCGCGCTTGAGGAAACATCGACTTTGGGCGGTGACACTGTGTCAGAAACAGGCTCGGCGAACGTTGCAACGACACCTGCAACTGACCAAACCGAGCTTGCCGTGGGCGAGCGCGCAGATTTCGATACGGCGTCGCAAGCTTTGACCGATGGAGATTTCCAGACCGCCGCCACCATGTTCGCGCAGTTCGAGGCAAATTATCCCGGCAGCCCTCTGGCCCCTGAAGCGAACCTTAAACGAGGCCACGCCCTTGAAGGTCTGGGCGACACCCGCGAAGCGGCCCGTGCCTTTTTGGCCAGCTTTACCGGTGATTCCGAGGGGGCCTTTGCCCCCGAGGCTCTGTACGAGCTGGGCGCGGCATTGGGCCGATTGGGACAAACCGATCAGGCTTGCATCACGCTGAATGAGGTCGGGGTGCGTTTCCCCTCTGCGCCCGCGTTGTCGAATGCCACGCAAGAGATGACTGCCCTGGGGTGTTCTTGAGCACTCAGCCAGACAGCCTGATTTCCGACCTTCGGAATCGGTTGCCGGACAATTTGCCCAGCAAATTGGGGATAGCAGTATCAGGTGGTGGAGATTCCGTCGCTTTGATGCATCTTTTGCACACAGTTGCGCAAACCGAGGCAATCACTCTTTACGCAGTCACAGTTGATCATGGTTTGCGCCCGGAAGCCGCGCAGGAGGCCGAGGCTGTGGCCCGTGAGGCGGCGGCTCTTGGAGTGCAGCACGACATTTTGAGGTGGTCGGGTTGGGACGAAAAAGGCAATCTTCAGGATCAAGCGCGACAAGCGCGGTACAGTCTGATGATAAACTGGGCGAAGGCCCGTGATATCGGTGCAATTGCCTTGGGACACACAGCAGACGATCAGGCCGAAACACTGCTGATGCGGTTGGGTCGATCCTCTGGCGTGACGGGTCTGTCAGGTATGTCGCCCGTGCGGCAAAGGGATGGGGTAACGTTGCTGCGCCCAATGCTGGGGATCACTCGCGACAGGCTGCGCGCCTACCTAACTGAAATCGGAGCGAGTTGGGTTGAGGATCCATCGAATCAGGACATGCGATTTGACCGGATCAAGGCCCGCGATGCCTTGCAAAGCCTTTCGTCCTTGGGAATCGATGCGCTGTCTTTATCTCGTGTGGCGGAAAATTTGGCTCAGGCGCATAGGGCGTTGGCCGTGTTTGCGCAGGAATCCGCGCGGAATGTGGCACAGGTTGACCACAGCGATGTGAGGGTGGACCAGGCTGGCTTTGCCGCGTTGCCGCGGGAAATCCAGAGACGCGTGTTGCTGGGATCACTTCAATGGATTGCGGGGCAGGGCTATCCCCCGCGCCAGTCGGCTTTGGAGCAGGCTATGGATGCGGTAATTCACGGTCAAGCCGTGTCAATTGCCGGATGTCTGCTCGTGCCAAAAGGCGCGAGTGTTTGGATTTGCAGGGAATTTAAGGCCGTGGAGGGCCAAATTGCCGCATCTGGCACTGTTTGGGATAGCAAATGGGTGCTGACCGGCCCGGATACCCCAGACGTGGAAATCCGGGCGTTGGGCGAAAAAGGGTTGCAGCAGGTTCCGGATTGGCGCGCCACAGGGCGTCCCAGGCTTGCTTTGACCGCAACGCCTGCCGTTTGGGCGGGTGAAACGGTGCTTGCAGCCCCACTTGCGGGATTTGCCAATGGATGGCAGGCTGATCCTGTGTCGGATTGGCCCACGTTTGACGCATCTTTTTTATCGCATTGAACATAGAACAATCCTCTCTATTTTAAGAGACAACTTGGCAGTTCCTCACCTGCCGAATCTTTTGGGAGATTTTCCTTGGGCAACGCTCGCAATATCGCGTTTTGGGTCGTTCTGTTCCTGCTTATTCTGGCACTGTTCAATCTGTTCAGTGGACCGGGCGGAACGCTTCAGAGCAATGAGAGAACATATTCCGACTTTGTCGGTGCCGTCCAAAGTGGTGAAGTCAAAAACGTGACGCTGGATGGCGAGCAGATTCGCTATACCACCGAAAGCGGTGCGACCTATGTCACCATCAAGCCCGGCGACGCCGAGGTAACAAAGCTGCTGATCGATGAGAACATTCCAGTTCAAGCGGTCAAACAACAGCAGTCTGGGTTCCAGTCGTTCCTGATCACGCTGCTGCCCTTCCTGCTGCTGATCGGCGTTTGGGTTTACTTCATGAACCGGATGCAGGGCGGCGGCAAAGGCGGTGCGATGGGCTTTGGCAAGTCCAAGGCCAAGATGCTGACCGAAAAGCATGGCCGTGTGACCTTTGACGACGTGGCTGGCATCGACGAAGCCAAGGAAGAGCTGGAAGAGATCGTGGAATTTCTGCGTAACCCGCAGAAGTTCAGCCGCCTCGGCGGCAAGATTCCAAAAGGCGCGTTGCTGGTTGGCCCTCCGGGTACAGGTAAAACACTTCTGGCCCGCGCGATTGCAGGTGAGGCGGGTGTTCCGTTCTTCACCATTTCCGGTTCGGACTTTGTTGAGATGTTCGTGGGTGTTGGTGCATCCCGCGTACGCGACATGTTCGAACAGGCCAAGAAGAACGCGCCTTGTATTGTGTTCATCGACGAGATCGACGCTGTGGGCCGCCACCGTGGTGCCGGTTACGGCGGCGGTAACGACGAACGCGAACAGACCCTCAACCAATTGCTGGTTGAAATGGACGGGTTTGAGGCAAACGAAGGTGTGATCATCCTGGCGGCGACCAACCGTAAAGATGTTCTGGACCCCGCGCTGCTGCGTCCGGGCCGGTTCGACCGCAACGTGACCGTCGGGAACCCCGACATCAAAGGGCGCGAGAAAATCTTGGGCGTGCACGCGCGCAAAACACCTCTGGGCCCCGATGTCGATCTGCGCATCATTGCACGAGGCACGCCGGGCTTTTCGGGTGCTGATCTGGCGAACCTTGTGAACGAGGCTGCGCTTATGGCCGCTCGTGTGGGTCGTCGCTTTGTCACCATGGAAGACTTTGAGAACGCCAAAGACAAGGTGATGATGGGGGCCGAGCGCCGCTCGATGGTGCTGACGCAGGACCAGAAGGAAAAGACGGCTTATCACGAGGCCGGTCATGCTGTTGTCGGTCTGGAACTGCCGCTGTGCGATCCGGTCTATAAGGCCACGATCATCCCGCGCGGCGGTGCGCTGGGTATGGTTGTTTCGCTGCCGGAAATGGACCGCCTGAATTACCACCGCGATGAATGTGAGCAGAAACTGGCGATGACCATGGCCGGTAAAGCGGCTGAGGTGATCAAATACGGTGAAGACCACGTCTCGAACGGCCCCGCCGGTGACATCATGCAGGCCAGTCAATTGGCGCGCGCGATGGTGATGCGATGGGGGATGTCAGACAAGGTGGGCAACATCGATTATGCCGAGGCGCATGAGGGCTATCAGGGCAACACTGCCGGGTTCTCGGTGTCCGCGCATACCAAAGAGCTGATCGAAGAAGAGGTGAAGCGCCTGATCCAGCAAGGCTATGAGCGCGCTCACAAGATCCTGACAGACAAGAACGAAGAATGGGAGCGTTTGGCACAAGGTCTGCTGGAATACGAAACCCTGACCGGCGACGAGATCAAGCGCGTCATGAATGGTGAATCGCCGACCGAAGGCGATGACGAAGGCGACAAGCCGGACGAAGGCAATGCACCCAGCGTTACGGCCATTCCCAAGACGAAGGCAAAGAAGTCCCCGCCCGAGGGCGGGATGGAGCCTGAACCCACCACATAATCACCAAAGACCCGGGCCGAGGCCCGGGTCTCTTTTCTTTTCTTCAGGTCCTTGCCGGGCAATATGCGCCCGTAAGTGCCAAGGAACAGGGAAACAACATGCCGTTTTTGCGGGAAACTGAATACGCAGCCGAAGTGGTTTGGCTCGGCTATGTCCCTGCTGGGCAATCGCTGCGCGCCGAAACGGTCCAAGCACTGGACCTGGGATTCGATGGCGTGGAGGGTGAACGGCACGCGGGTCTCAACCGTGCATCCTGTGTGCGGGTCAAGAATCTCTATTCTCAAGGCACCGAAATCCGCAACGTCCGTCAATTGTCGGTGCTTTCTGTGGAAGAACTTGAACAGATTGCTCTTGAGATGGGTCTAGATGCGCTTGATCCGGCTTACCTTGGTGCATCGATCGTGCTGAAGGGTATCCCCGATTTCTCGCACGTTCCCCCGTCCTCTCGGCTACAGGCGGGGGGTGGTTTGACGATAACTGTAGACATGGAGAACGCGCCTTGCGTTTTGCCGGGGCGCGAGATCGAGGCGGATCAACCCGGGCATGGCGCCGCGTTCAAACCTGCTGCGGCGGGGCGTCGGGGCATAACCGGGTGGATCGAACGCCCGGGGCGGATTGAGCTTGGCGATCGCTTGGCTTTGTTTGTTCCGGATCAACCCAACTGGGCACCTTAAACGGGTCAGGTTTCCGATTAGAAACCCACGAAATGACCTTACGACGCTTCGCGACACCAGAATGTCGGAATCCATGGCTATTGAGATTGTACACAAGGGTATGGAATGCGCAGCGCCGACGTTTTGCGTCGGCTTTGCACGGTATTCAATTAAGGACCCCGGCCAATGAGCTACAAATCCGATATCGAAATCGCACGTGAAGCGAACAAAAAGCCGATTCAGGAAATCGGTGCCAAAATTGGCATCGACTCTGCGGATCTGCTGCCCTACGGCCACGATAAAGCCAAGGTCAGCCAGGACTTCATCAACTCGGTTCAGGGCCGCGAAGACGGCAAGCTGATTCTGGTGACTGCGATCAACCCGACCCCTGCAGGTGAAGGCAAAACCACCACGACTGTTGGTCTGGGTGACGGCCTGAACCGCATTGGCAAGAACGCCATGATCTGTATCCGCGAAGCCTCGCTTGGCCCGAACTTCGGCATGAAGGGTGGCGCTGCAGGTGGCGGTTACGCGCAAGTTGTTCCGATGGAGGAAATGAACCTGCACTTCACCGGCGATTTCCACGCCATCACCTCAGCCCACTCGCTGCTGTCGGCGATGATCGACAACCACATCTACTGGGGCAACGAGTGCGAGATTGACACCCGCCGTGTCGCATGGCGTCGTGTGGTCGACATGAACGACCGTGCGCTGCGTCAGATCACTGCCAGCTTGGGCGGCGTGTCGAACGGCTATCCGCGTGAGGCTGGTTTCGACATCACCGTGGCGTCCGAGGTCATGGCGATCCTTTGCCTGGCCAACGACCTGAAAGACCTGGAAAAGCGTCTGGGTGATATCATCGTTGCTTACCGCCGCGACAAGACACCGGTCTACTGCCGCGACATCAAGGCCGAAGGCGCGATGACCGTTCTGCTGAAAGACGCGATGCAGCCGAACCTGGTGCAAACGCTGGAAAACAACCCGGCCTTTGTTCACGGTGGCCCCTTCGCGAACATCGCGCATGGCTGTAACTCGGTCATCGCGACCAAGACCGCTCTGAAAGTCGCTGACTATGTCGTGACCGAAGCGGGCTTTGGTGCGGATCTGGGCGCTGAAAAGTTCATGAACATCAAATGCCGCAAGGCGGGCATCGCCCCGTCGGCAGTTGTACTGGTTGCCACTGTACGCGCGATGAAAATGAACGGCGGCGTTGCGAAAGCCGATCTGGGTGCCGAAAACGTCGACGCAGTTCAGTCGGGCTGTGCCAACCTGGGTCGTCATATCGAGAACGTGAAGTCGTTTGGTGTGCCGGTCGTCGTTGCCATCAACCACTTCGTCACCGACACCGACGCCGAAGTTCAGGCCGTGAAAGACTATTGCGGCGAGCACGGGGTCGAGGCGGTTCTGTCGCGTCACTGGGAACTGGGTTCGGAAGGGTCTGCACCGCTGGCCGAAAAGGTTGTCGAAATCGTTGAAGGTGGTTCCGCGAACTTCGCGCCGATCTACCCCGACGACATGCCGCTGTTCGAGAAGATTGAAACCATCGCCAAGCGAATCTATCGCGCGGACGAGGTTCTGGCCGACAACAAGATCCGCAACCAGCTGCGCGAGTGGGAAGAAGCCGGTTACGGTAACCTGCCGGTCTGCATGGCGAAAACCCAGTACTCGTTCTCGACCGATCCGACACTGCGCGGCGCACCGACCGGCCACTCGGTTCCGGTACGTGAGGTTCGCCTGAGCGCAGGTGCTGGCTTCATCGTCGTTGTCTGCGGTGAGATCATGACAATGCCCGGTCTGCCCCGCAAACCGGCTGCTGAAACCATCTGCCTTAACGACGCAGGTGAGATCGAGGGCTTGTTCTAAGCCGCATTTTGAACCATCTCGTGGTCCGGGGACTTCCCCGGGCCATGAGGAGACCGCGATGCCCACTCTGACACCGCCGCAAGACTGTAACACGATGCAGGAATTGCGCGTTCAGATCGACCGGCTGGACCGCCAACTGATCGAAGTGCTGGTGAAACGTGCCAGTTACATCGACCGCGCGTCCCAGTTGAAACCCGGCGAGGGGCTGCCCGCCCGAATCCCGGACCGTGTCGAAGAAGTGGTACAGCGCGTGCGCAAGAGTTCCGATGAACTGGGCATGGACCCTGATCTTGCCGAAGAACTCTGGCGTATTTTGATAGACTGGTCGATTGCCCGCGAAGAGCGTGTGCTCGGCTCTGACTGACTGACCGGGCGCATTTTGCGCCCGATCCGTTTTTGAAAGAAGGGATCAAAGGATGGTAGCGCAGGTTATCGACGGTAAGGCATTTGCGGCCAAAGTGCGCGCGCAAGTGGCTGATCAGGTTGCTAAGCTGAAAGAAGAAAACGGCATCACCCCCGGCTTGGCGGTGGTTCTGGTCGGTGAAGACCCGGCCAGTCAGGTCTATGTCCGCTCAAAGGGCAAGCAGACCGTCGAAGTTGGCATGAACTCGTACGAACACAAGTTGGATGCCGAAACATCGGAAGAAGATCTTCTGGCCCTGATCGACAAACTGAACAACGATCCTGCCGTACACGGTATTCTGGTTCAGCTGCCGCTGCCCAAGCACCTGAACGAAGATCTGGTGATCAACTCGATCGACCCGGCCAAGGATGTGGACGGCTTCCACATCTCGAATGTGGGTCTGCTGGGTACCGGTCAGAAATCGATGGTCCCCTGCACGCCGCTGGGATGCCTTATGATGCTGCGCGATTATCATGGCTCGTTGTCGGGTATGGATGCTGTGGTGATTGGCCGTTCGAACATCGTGGGTAAACCGATGGCGCAGTTGCTGCTGGGCGACAGCTGCACCGTGACCATCGCGCATTCGCGCACCAAAGACCTGCCGGACGTTGTACGTCGCGCGGACATTGTTGTGGCCGCTGTCGGCCGTCCCGAGATGGTACCGGGCGATTGGATCAAGGAAGGCGCCACGGTTATCGACGTGGGCATCAACCGTATCGAGCGCGACGGCAAGAACAAGCTGGTTGGCGATGTGGATTACGCAAGCGCGGCTGAACGTGCGGGCGCAATCACCCCGGTTCCGGGTGGCGTGGGTCCGATGACCATCGCGTGCCTACTGGCCAACACTCTGACCGCCTGTTGCCGGTCCAACGGTCTGCCAGAGCCTGAAGGTCTGACTGCTTAAGTTCGAATTGTGGGTCGGGCCGTGCTAAGCGGCCCAACACCCGTCCCTTGAGCGCAATATAAGATCGGACTGCCCCAAAGCGTCAGGGGCGATCGGATTTTGAATGACTTCCCCAGCTTGAAAAATCGTGATAAGCCTGTATTCTCAGTTGTTTACAGGTTAGTTTCCCTTGTGTGTATTGCACTCGGGCAATGTACGTACAAAAGCAGTATGACGTCTAAGTTAAGTTTAATTCGAAATGCATGTACTCCGCAGAGAGTTACAGCGGGTGTGGTTTTTCTTCCTTTGCTGGCCTATGCGTTTCCACCTTTTCTTGTATCCGAGCTAAATTTTGGTTTGCGTCTGTTATTTTGGGTCGGGGTGATGGTTCTGGCGCTTTCTGTAACTGGGCTGGTTCGGAAACTGATGCTAAACAGCCCTCTGCTGTTAAACATTCCAGCCCGTGATTTAGCCTTCGCTGCTCTGATCCTGACAATTTTTACGCCGTCGCTTTGGCTGTTGGCGTGGATCTTGTTCACTTGTGGTGGCCAAATGGCACCGGGGGCGCAAACCGTGGCTGTTTATGGGGTGTTGTTGGCCACAGGTCTGGTTTTTGTGCAGCGTCATGAATTGCAGGCTGCAGTGGCACCTACGTTCAAGGATGAAAAACCGAGACTTGTCAATCGTTTGCCGCCTGATTTCGATGGGCAGATCTATCGCCTGACTGTTCGGGATCACAATGTGGATGTCGTGACCTCAGAAGGTGTTTTTACGCTCCGGTCACGGTTTACGGATGCCATCGCCGAGATGGAACCGGTTCCCGGTCATTGCTCGCACCGCTCACATTGGGTGACTGATGACTCCATCACTGGTGTAGAGAAAACAGGCGGCAAGACTTTTCTAAAGCTGGTCAACGGCGATCTGGTTCCCGTCAGTCGCAAGTACAAACCAATGCTGGAACAGGACGGTTTGATCTGACCTCAGCGCGGCATCGGTATCATGTGCGGGTGCGGGCCGGTCAGGATTGCTGTTGCATTCTGGTCCATGAGGTCGGCCAGAACCCGGTCTGAGCTGCGCAACCCACCCGTGAAAGCACCGTAAGCTGGCAGGATCAACCGGTTGCTGTCCAACAGAAAAGCGGGCCGAGAGATATGTCTTCCTTTCACACGAATTTGCGCTTTTGGGTGGTAATGGCCAGAGACTTCTCCTTGCGGATGGTCCTCTGCGATATGGCGAAAGACCAGCGGATCGCAGCGCCATTCGAACAAGTGTGTACCGCCCAGCTCAATCGGCCCAGGATCGTGGTTGCCTTCGATCCATATCCATTTGCGCCCGGCCTGCAAGGTAGAAATCCGAAGCCTTTCCGCTGAAGGCAACGCCCGCGCGGCTTCAAGGTCATCGAAGCTGTCACCCAAACATAGAACAGTTTCCGCGTTGGTGCGTTCCAAGTCATCTGCCAACCGATCCAATGTTTCGCTTGTGTCATAAGGGGGCAATGCGGGTCCACCGCGCCGCAGCATTCGTTCGGACTTACCAAGGTGCAGGTCTGAGACGCACAGTAGTTGGCGCTCGGGCCACCACAGTGCGCCCGATGGCAACGCGACGAGACGCTGTCCTGCTAAAGAAAACTCGCATATGTTCATGATACGTTCTTGACGCGTTTTTGCATCCGGCGCAAGGGGATCAAAGCTGATCAAGACCGGCCGCCTGCATCAGACGCGCGCTTTCCTCGGCCAGCAAACGCTCCTCTGCCGCGCCTTTGACGGGCACTTTCCCGACCTCAAGAAACAACGGAGCAGACAACGGCGAGACACGATCCAGGCGGAGCAGATCCACACGGTCGCCGATCCGGTCCAGCATGGCTTCGATCCGGCCAAAATCAACCAGTCCACGCATGGCTTCTTCACGGGTGATCTGCATCAGCAGGTGATCAGGATCGTATTTCAGCAGGGTATCGTAAAGGATGTCAGACGAAAACGTCGCCTGCCGCCCGCTTTTCTTTTGTCCCAACGTATTGCGTTCGATCAGGCCCGCTATGGTGGCAGAGGCCCGAAAGGTGCGTTTCATCACGGCATTGCCAGCCAGCCAGGTGTCCAACCCGTCGCGCAGCGCGTCGCGTTGAAACAACGGGGTAGGGTCGGTGACAGCATCCAGACCCCAGATAAGCGTGGCGTAGTCAGTCGCAACAAAGCCCATCGGGGCCAAGCCGGTATCTTCCATCCGTTTGGTTAGTAGCAGGCCGAGTGTTTGCTGCGCGTTGCGGCCGGCGAAACCATAAACGCATAGATGCTCCCGGCCGTCGCTTGGAAAGCTTTCGATCAGCAAGCGGTCGCGCTGGGGCAGGCGCGAGATCTGCCGCTGCAAGGCTAACCAATCCGCAGTATGAGAGGGCAGTTGCGGCCAGTCCCTTTGGGCAAACATGCGCAGAATGCGGTCGCTGAGCTGGGTAGAGGTCGCGAATTTTGTGCCCGAGAAGGTCGCGATCTTAGGCTTGCGATCAACGCGGCGGCTGACCTCGACCACCATTTCGCGTAGGCCCTCATATCGCACGACTTGCCCGCCAATCAAAAAGGTGTCGCCGGGCGTTAATGAGGCTGCAAATGCTTCCTCAACCTCTCCCAACGGCTTGCCGCCCCGGCTGCGTTTAAGACGCACTTTAAGGGTGTCTGTGTCTTGAATCGTCCCCAAATTCATACGAATGCGCGAAGCCGCGCGGGGGTCACGCAACTGCCATTGCCCGTCGGCACGCTGTTGTAAACGCTGCCAACGGTCGTAAGCCCTGAGTGCGTAGCCACCGGTGGCGCAGAAATCGAGACACGCGTCAAACGCGGGCCGGGCCAATCCTGCAAAAGGCCCGGCAGATGACATCTCGGTGTAAAGGTCATCGGCGTCGAACGGTCCGGCACAGGCGGCAATCAGGATGTGTTGGCACAAGACATCGCGAGGGCCGGGACCACGCGGTTCACCGTCCAGATCATGGGCTTTTGCGGCCTCCAGCGCGGCGATGCATTCGACCACCTCAAACCGGTTGGCAGGCACCAATAGGGCCTTGGACGGCGCGTTATAGCGGTGGTTGGCGCGTCCGATCCGTTGCACCAGACGTTTGACGTTCTTGGGTGCGCCGATCTGAATCACCAGATCCACATCGCCCCAATCAATGCCCAGATCCAAAGAGCCTGTGCAAACGATGGCGCGCAGGTCGCCCCGGACCATCGCAGCCTCAACCCTCTCACGCTGTTGCCGGTCCAGGCTGCCGTGATGGATGCCAATCGGCAGGCCGTCGTCGTTTGCCAGCCAAAGATTGTGAAAGAAGATTTCGGCCTGCGCGCGGGTGTTGTGAAAGATCAGCGTAGTTTTGTGTTGGCGGACCTGTTCGAGCACGGCGGGGATCGCATAGGCCGCGCCACCACCGGACCACGGCGGCATCTCGACCGTTTCCAACATTCGGATGTCCGGGTCCGGGCCGGGATCTGCTTGCACGATCTGGCATGGGTCAGGATGGCGAGCAAGAAAACGGGCAATTGCACCAGGGTCCTCGACCGTGGCCGACAAACCAACGCGGCGCAGATCGGGGTTGAGGCGCTGCAGGCGCGCCAAGGCCAGCATAAGCTGATCACCGCGTTTGCTTTCTGCCAACGCGTGAATTTCATCAACGATGATCCGCTGCACCCCATCAAACATACGTGGCGCATCCTCGTAAGAGGTCAAAAGGGCCAGACTTTCGGGCGTTGTCAGCAGGATATGAGGCGGATCTACGCGTTGGCGTTTCTTTTGAGTGGCTGAGGTGTCGCCTGTGCGATCCTCGATCCGGATGGGCAGGCCGATTTCGTCCACAGGCGTACGCAGATTACGTTTAATGTCCGCCGCCAGTGCCTTGAGGGGTGAAACATAAATCGTATGCAGCCCGCGATGAAGGCCGTCAGAAAGCTCTGCCAATGTTGGCAGAAACCCGGCCATGGTCTTTCCGCCACCCGTCGGCGCGATCAGCAAGGTCGCGGGGTCTTGCGCCCGGTTGAACATCTCATGCTGATGCGGGTGAATGGACCAGCCTTTGGCGGAAAACCATGTGCCAATCCGAGCGGGAATCTGCGTCATGAACACAGATTACCCGCCCGGCGGAGGAATTGGCATGGCGTTATTTGACGATTTTTTCGTCTTTTACGAACATGTTGGCCCAAGCACGGTCGATCAGTTCGGGGCTCATCTGATAGGGGATGCCTTCGAACTCGCAGATCGAGATCATCTGATCGATCAGGAAGATCGGCTGATAATTTGCGTAGATGTTGTTGATGGTCGGGTATTTGACCTTCAGCAGGTGCACCAGCGCTGCCTCATCCAGCGGCATTCCGCGTTTGCGGGCCACCATGGCAAAGATTTTCAGGAAGTTTTCCTGGTTCGGACCGTCGATTTTGATTTTGAAGAAGATCCGGCGCAACGCCGCTTGGTCGAAGATCTCGTTCGGGTGGAAGTTGGTCGAGAAGATGACCAGCGTGTCAAACGGCACTTCGAATTTCTCACCCGATTGCAGGCCAAGGATATCCTTGTTCTCTTCCAGCGGAACGATCCAACGGTTCACCAGCGCCTGTGGTGGTTCGGCCTGACGGCCAAGGTCATCCACGATGAAGATGCCGCCGGTCGATTTCAGCTGCAGTGGGGCCTGATATGTGCGCGCGG
This sequence comes from Ruegeria sp. HKCCD4884, assembly GCF_013110855.1. Lineage (NCBI taxonomy): Bacteria > Pseudomonadati > Pseudomonadota > Alphaproteobacteria > Rhodobacterales > Roseobacteraceae > Ruegeria > Ruegeria sp. HKCCD4884. The sequence goes on along the minus strand of NZ_WVRJ01000005.1, from coordinate 124,141 downwards.
TCGGGTTGTAGACTAGATCCAGCATGCTCAGCGACAGTTCACCACCGGTCACAACCGTGGGTCGTTCACATTGGACGTAGCGCGAATCAAACCGTTTGCGGCGACGCAGGCTGTTGGGGTCGTCTGGCTCTTGCTCGATCGCAGTGTGTACGATCGGATCATAGACGGTGATCACCTGACCGGCATATTCGATGGCGTAAGGCACATAGACGTTGTCCCCAAGCGCGTCGCGGATACCGTTCGAAATCGAGGATTTACCGTTACCCGGAGGGCCGTACATAAGGATCGACCGGCCTGCGCTGACCGCAGGGCCCAAGTGGTCCAGCAGACTGTCGGGCAGAACCAGATGACCCATTGCACCAACCAGTTGCTCTCTGGTGACTTGGATGTTGCGGATAGACTGGCGTTTGACCTGCTCGCGATACACGTCCAGCGGAACAGGCATTGCGCCGAAATACTCTGATTGGCTGAGCGCGTCCAATGCACGGGCCTTGCCGGCATCGGTCAGCTGATACCCCATCTCGTTACCACTGTTGGCATTCAGCGTTCCGGTCGCTTCCAGCAGTTTCTGGTCACGTGCTATGTCGACCAATTCCTGCGTCACAGCACCAGGCAGACAGATGGCTTCTGCGATTTCAGAAACGGTGCTGGCATTTTTGCGGAAGACGGTTTTCAGCATAATGTCCCGCATCATCACCAGCGGAAGTCTCATTTCACCCAGGCCTTTTGGGGCAGGGGGGGCCATAACTGCGGAAGTCTGCATATTCATGCGCGTTGCTCGTTCGTCAAATTGTCACGCCAAATGCCCGAATGGGGGCGGTTTGGAGAAAAAGTGACCCAGCTTTGTGGCGGGACAAAGGCAATCGCAAGGCGTGCTGATGATAGTTTACGATCCGAGAACAGTGCCCAAAATCAGATACATGGCCAGTGAGCCTGCCAGAGCCAGACCCATTGGGAACTGTTTGCCACGATCCCAGCTTTCCCAATGTGGTGCAATGGCCCGCAGCGGTGTGTGCTTGGCCAGCCGATGTGTGACAACAGCAGCCAGAATGCAGGCCATAAGGATCATTACGATAACCATGAAGTCGTTCGACCAGAGAAAGGCTGACGCTGCCGCCATAAACTTGGCGTCACCTGCGCCCATGGCTCCTGCGGCATTCAGAACGATACCTAAAAGCAAAATCACAACGATATGAAGCAGTTGCCAGCCATATACCGGCAACGACACAGACAGAGGCCCCAGACTTCCGCTCAGCCATTCCGAGGACCAGGGTGGAAGCGCGATCAGACCAACCACCACAAAGACGAGCGCCAGCGCGTAAACTGCGTGGTTTTTGATCCGCATGTCACGCATATCGGTGAAGGCGACGTAAAAACAGATCGGCAGCACAAACGGCAAAAACCAAGCCGCGGCGGCTGCGGGGATGTGCATGTATCAGGTCCCTTCAAGCGCACGAAGCGAGCGGACCGCTTCGTCAAAATGCTGCGGATGCGTTGCGATCGCTTCGCGGAACAGGTTCTTGGCGGTGGTAACGTCGCCTTGCTTGACCGCTGAAATGGCCATCGTGTTCAACAGCCGTGCGCGTTCGATCTGGCTCATCGGAACGACCGGCAAGCTATAATTTCCCTGCGCCGACCGAGCGAGGACAAGATTGTTCTTGGCAGTGAACAAAGAACTGTCCTGACGGATAGCGTCAGTGAACAGGCGTTCGGCCTCGGCATATTGCCCACGGGTCAGTTTTGAATAACCCCAGTTGTTCATCACACTGCCTGGCCGAGTGGTCAGACCTACAGCGGTTTCATAAAAGTGATCTGCCCGCTTCCATTCTTTGCGTGAATCCGCAACCACTGCTTCAAGGCGGTACCGTTTGAAGGTTTCAAAGGTCGGTGGAACGGAATCCAGCACCGTCTTGGCTTGTGCCCAGTCGCCGTTGCGAACCAATGCGTCTGCGTATTCGACTTTGTCAGCGGCGTTCGTGCCCTTCATAGTCGTCACGCGTTTCCAGGCGGTGGCGGCTTCGGTCGTGCGTTTGGCCCGGCCCAGTGAAATAGCCAGTCCGCGCTGAAGATCAATCCGGTCAGGGTTCTTGCTCGCGGCACCATGGAAATAGGTCACAGCCTCATTGGGGTCTGCTGCGTTCAGAAGCACATCGTTCAAGTTTGTTTCGTCAATGACGTTCACCTCTTGAAAGGTGCGTTCAACCTTTTCCTCTTCGGTTTCCTTTGCACAGGCCGAAAGGATCAGACCGCTGATAATGACAGTCGGAATCAAGAATTGCTGGCGCATTTTTTGCGTCCTTTACTGCTCTTGCCTCAATTACTGGATCTTGCGGAGCGTAAATTGCCCATCGCCCTGCTGTTCCAGTGTGTATTCTTGTTCTTGAACAGTAGTATTAACAGGATTTTCCATTTTTGCGAGTGCTAAGCGCAGATTGTCTCGGATTGCGTCACTTTCGCCATTGTCCAAAGCAAACGCCCGTTGAAACACCTGTGCGGCCTCGGGGTATTCCTGTTTTTCCATCAGCAGAACGCCCAGATTGTTCCAGGCAACCGGCCAGTCAGGATCGTCCTCAACGGCGCGGCGCAGCAGCGTTTCAGCCTGGCCCAGTCGTCGCAAGCCAAGATTGGCTGTACCCAGAGACGTCAGGATCTGAGTTGTCATACCCTGATCCAAAGCCGCGCGGGAAAAGGATTCCAATGCCAGTTCATATTCTCCGGCGGCCATTAACCTGTTGCCAACCGTTATGCTGTCTTCTGCTTGGGCATTGTGATCAACACCCGGTGCATCCAGACCGTTCGATGACGGCCCTTCCGTGCAGGAAGCCACCACAGCGCAAACTGTGGTGGCCCAGAGTATTCGGCGAACCCCGAGAGGGAAGCACCTGAATTCAGCTTTCATAGGGTTCTATCCGCCCGCGCGTCCAAAACTCGAAATGACCCTTACCGACGGACCAATCAGAATAATCAGCAGCGGCGGTACGGTCAGCATCATTGTGACAAGAGTCATCTTTGTCGGCAACTTGTTCGCAGCTTCTTCGGCGCGCATGACGCGCTTGTCACGCATCTCACCAGCGTAAACCCGCAGAGCTTCGGCAATGGATGTACCAAAAGTCGCCGACTGGATCATCACAGTCACAAACGAGTTCACATCCTGCACACCACACCGCGTGCCGAAGTCACGTAGAACAGTGTCTTTGTCCTTACCGGCTTTCATCTCGTGGGCGACGATTTCGAATTCCTGCGCGATGTCGGGGTAGGAGGCGCTCATTTCGCTCGACACTCGAACGATGGCCTGATCCAGTGATTGTCCGGCTTCCACGCAAACCAGCATCAGGTCAAGCGTGTCAGGAAAGCCTGCGGTAATGGCCTCTTTCCGTTCTTCTACCCGACGCGTGATCCAATACTTGGGTGCGAAGTAACCAATCGCGCCTGGAACAAAGATCCGGATAATCATCTGTTGGCCGGTGAATTCCTGACCGCCGGAAAACACCGTAATCAAAAGAACTCCGACCAGGATACCAATAATACCCAGCGAAAACTGCGCGAAATGGAAGAAACGCACCGAGTCTTTCGACCGATAACCGGCCTGGCGCAGTTTCAGTTCAACGGCCGAGTATTCTTCTTCGTTTTTCGGCTCAAGGAACGTTGCAAATTTCTCAAGCTGCTCATTGCGGCTTGAGTTGCGAAGCCGTTCCTTTTTGTCCTTTGTTTGCTTTTTGGGGGCTGCGTTTGATCTTTGCAGTTTCTTCAACGGGTCTTCCGGCTGATTCATCATCAGAGAAACTGCCACGAGGATCATTATCAGACCCAGGATGCCGACAACGATAAGTGGCCCGAACTCGCCCAGATGCTGGGTCAACAGGTCATTGATGCTGGTCAGAAATTCCATGATGCGCCCTCAGACCTTGATGTTTGTGATGATCTTCATGACGATCAGGTTCAATGTCAGCATAATGGCGACAACGAAACAGGCGGGAATGAACCAGGGATGGTCCAATACGTCGTCATAATAGCCCGGGTCTTTGACCAGGATGAAAACCAAGCAGGCAAGCGGGAAGCCTGACAGAAACTTGCCGGACCACTGGGCCTCGGCGGTGATGGCCTTCACACGGCGGAAGAGGCGGAAGCGAGCCCGGATCACTTGGGCGAGGCCGGCCAGAATTTCAGCCAAGTTACCCCCTGATTGCTGCTGAATGCCAACAGCTACGGCCAAAAAGCGTAGATCCTGCATGTCCAAGCGCTCGGCCATATCTTTCAACGCCTCGCCAACGTCGCGGCCATAGGCGCATTCGTCTGCAATGACCCCAAATTCGGTGCCAAGCGGATCCTGGACTTCGTTTGAAACTACTTGAATGGTCGAAACAAATGGGTTGCCGACGCGCAGCGAGCGGACCATCAGTTCAACCGCGTCAGGCAGTTGTTCTTCGATCATACTCATGCGTTTCTTGGCCTTGTGATTGACCCACGCGTAAACGCCGCCGATACCAATCGCGATCGAGATTGCTGCCCGCAGCGCGGTATCTGTGGCTGTGCCGATGCTCAGCCCGACAAAAGCGACGCCGGACACCAAAGCCATGATCATGATCAACTGACGAGGTGAAAACGCAATCGCCGCCTTCTGAGCCTTGTCCGCGAGCAGGGAGTACAAGGGAATGCTTTGCGATTTCATATGCTGCTGCATTTCTTTGCGCAGCTGTTCCAGCACCTGTTCGCGCCCGGCACCCTTTTCCAACATGTCCAGGCGGCGATTTACTCGGCTGTTCAGGCTGATGGACTTGCCAAAGGCGACAAGATAAATCCCTTCAACCAGGGCAAGAACCCCCACAAAGATGGCGACATAAATGATCGCCTCCATAGGCAATTGCATACCCGGTTCTCCTACATTGTGGTTGGGTCGTAGATCGACGCAGGCAGATCAAAGCCCCACAAACGGAAGCGTTCCGAATAGTGGCTGCGCACGCCGGTTGCGGTGAAATGCCCGATGATCTTGTTGTCGGGTGTCAGGCCAACACGTTGAAAACGAAAGATTTCCTGCATCGAAATCACATCGCCTTCCATGCCCGTAATCTCGGTGATCGAGGTCATGCGGCGCGAACCGTCCTGCAGACGGCTTGCCTGTACGATCAAGTTCACAGCGGACGAAATCTGGCTGCGGACGGCCTTGATCGGCATTTCGATCCCGGCCATGGCGATCATGTTTTCCAGACGCGAAATACCGTCACGGGCCGAGTTGGCGTGGATCGTGGTCATTGATCCATCGTGGCCGGTGTTCATCGCCTGCAACATGTCGATCACTTCCGCGCCACGCGTCTCACCCACGATGATGCGGTCAGGGCGCATACGCAGGGCGTTTTTCAGGCAGTCGCGTGGGCTGACTTCGCCTTTGCCTTCCACGTTGGGCGGACGGCTTTCCATCCGACCCACGTGTGTCTGTTGCAGCTGAAGTTCTGCCGTATCCTCGATGGTCAGAATACGCTCGGCATCATCGATAAAACTGGAAAGCGCGTTCAGCGTCGTGGTTTTACCCGAACCGGTACCGCCGGAAACGATCACGTTCAGGCGGGTTGACACTGCGGCTTGCAAATATGCTGCCATTTCTTCGGTGAACGCGCCGAAATTGACCAGATCGTCGATGCCAAGCTTGTCTTTCTTGAACTTACGAATCGAAACCAGCGATCCATCCACGGCAATTGGTGGAACCATGGCGTTAAAACGCGATCCATCCGCCAGTCGGGCGTCAACGTAAGGGTTTGATTCGTCGACACGACGGCCCACAGCGGACACGATCTTGTCGATGATCCGCATCAGGTGTTTTTCGTCCTTGAACGTAATGTCGCTGAGTTCCAGCTTACCGGCGCGTTCCACGAAAATCTGCTGGGGGCCGTTCACCAGAATATCGTTGACCGTATCGTCCTGCAGCAGAGTTTCGAGCGGGCCGAGGCCCGTCACCTCGTCATATAGTTCCTTGTTCAACTGCGACCGGTCTTCGCGGTTCAGAACAATATTCCTGGTTTCCAGCACCTCACTGGCAATTGCGCTGATTTCAGCACGCAATTCAGCTTCGCCCGCGTTTTCCAACGCGGCAAGGTTCAGGTTCTCCAGCAGTTCCCGGTGCAGTTCGATTTTGATCTCGCCCAGCCGTTCCTTGCGTTTGCGATCACGATCAGAACCCGCAACCTCGCCGGGTTTCTTCTTTTGGGGTTTGCGTGCAACCGCAGTCGTAGTCGCGGGGGCCTCTGCAACGGGCGCTGCCGGCTCGGCAGTTTGTGCCGGCGTTTTCACGGGCTGTGCAGCGGACGGTTTTTTATATCTTGAAAACACGGCAGGTACCCCTTTGGTAAGTTGTTACGCAGCTTCTTCGGCGCTGCTGCTACCAAGGCTGTGAAGCGATTTCGCCAGTTTCGCGATTTCCCGGCGCAATGGATTTTTGGCGGCCGAGTTTGCCAGCGGGAGACCGTGGTCACCGCTTTGCATGACTGGTTTGCCCCCGTCGGGCAATTGCAGATCAATTGAGATACCAAGGCTTTCGCCCATACGCTTTACCCGGCTCTTACCGTTGAGATCGGTAAACTTGGGCGCGCGGTTCAGCGCAAAGCGCAGTTTGTTGAACGGCAGCTCTTCTGCTTGCAAGGCGCGTTTCAAACGCAATGCATTCTGAGCAGAACGCATGTCCAGTTCGATCATAGCGAAGTACACATGTGCTGCCTGCAACACGGTTTCGGACCACAGGACCAGCGTTTTGGGCATATCGACGATCACGTAGTCAAAATGCGCACGCGCCATGTCAATGACACGCTGAATATCGTCTGGCGTAATCAGATCCAAAGGCACCATGTCGGACGGCGCTGTCAGTACTTGTAGCTTTTCTTCATATGTTTGAAGGGCTTGTGAAAAAACTTCATTGTCCATCGACTCTGTGTCTGACAACATCTCAAAGACCGTTTCGCGCCGCGGAAGATCCAGATAGGTGGACACGGTCCCGTACTGCAGATCCAGATCGATCAGGCAAACAGACGGTGCATCCTTGTCCGACGCGCAGGCAAGCTCCCAGGCCAGGTTGACGGCCATAGTGGTCGCGCCCACACCGCCAGCCAGCCCGTGTACGACGAACAACGCTCCTTCCTTTGAGTCCCCTTTGGCCAAAGGCACTGCGGCGGCCTGTGCGACTGCGACGGGGTCGGGCTGTTTCATGCGCTCAATCGCTTCCTGCAATTCACCTTCCGGAAGCGGGTAGGGGACGAATTCGTCAGCGCCCTTACGCAGCAGTTGATGCAGCGAGGCGGGAGTTACATCCTCGGCGATCAGGACAACTTTGATCTTCTTTTCCTTGGCTTGTGTGATGATCTCACCCATCAGCGAGAGACTGTCTTCATCCTCGCCGTCGATAGCCAATGCTACGAATTCAAGTGTTTCAGCTTCTGGTTGGCTAAAAAAGGCCAGCGCCTCGGCAAAGCCCAGATCACCCCAACGCTCTCCCAGAATGGCCTCCATGTCTTCGATCAAAAGATCGAAATTCTGGACATCCCGGCTGATGGTGCAGGCCAAAATTGCTGTTTCGTCATCTTGCGGCGTCGCGCTGGTCATAAACACTATCCTCGTCGTGAGGGCTCAGCATGTCATATGAACGAAATCCGCCAGATTGATGTGCTGTCGCCCCAATACGGTCAAATTTGGCCGCAGGTCACCCTATTGTTCACAATGTTGCTTTGAAGTTGGGCGAGAATTGGGCGCAAAAGAACCAATTGTAGGGAAATGGGCGACGATGCCGCCCATTTCGAGTGAATTATCCACCTTCGCCGTCTTCTGCTGTCACGTCTTCGATCAAGCTTTTTGCGGTCGCGCTTTCTATGTACTCGCGGTAAATGACTTCGGCGTATTTACCGTCGAGAAGCTGTCGGTTGCCATCAACAAAGCCCGAAACTTCTGTCACAGTCCGGCGGTTACGGCGATCGCGTTCCTGGGTGGCGATCAAAGGCTGAGCCTTGCCAAAGGACACGACGGCTTCCAAGCGGGATCGTGAAATCCCTTGCCGTTCAAGGAAGCTCACGACGGCCTGAGCCCGGCGCATACCAAGACTTTTGTTGTAGCTGGTCGAGCCTACGGCATCGGTGTGACCATAAACTCGGAACCGGGCCTCAGGGAATTGTTTGATCCAGTCGGCCTGTTGCAGCAGAATCCGCTGGGCGGATGCGTCCAGTTGTGAGCTGTTAAAGGCAAAGTTCACTTGGCTTGGTACATCCGCAGCAAATCGACGGCTGAGGATCTGGGCGTATGTCAGTTCGCCATTCTGAACCTGGATATTGTTCAGTGTCGCGTTTCCGAAGGTTCCAGCATCGATCTCGTATCCTGCTTCACGCGTACATGCGGCAACAGCGACCGTAAGACCCAGTGTGATTATCCACTTCTGCATTGGTCCGATCCTCCTGATCAATCTAGGACATAGCCGTAGGAGCTACCGAAGTCCTGACGGGCAACCTCGGATGCGCCTCCAGCTCCGACACGCTGTGTTCGTGCAACTTGGCCGTTAACGAACAGATCAAATTCGCTGGGCGGTTTGACCCGGTCGGTTGGAAGCGCCAGTGCTTCACCGCGTGTAGGTGTGACCAGATGCGCAGTGATGATGACCACAAGCTCGCTCTGCTCGCGTCGGTAGTCAGCGCTGCGGAACAGTGCACCCAGTATCGGGACATCACCCAGCCACGGAACTTGGTTGCTCAGATCCGCAAAGTCGTCTTGGATCAGACCCGCAATGGCAAAGCTCTCACCGTCACGCAATTCAATCGTGGTTTTTGCACGGCGCGTGATGAAGCTGGGAACCGAGTCACCGTTGATGGTGAAGTCCGAGCTGTCATCGATGCTTGAGACCGCAGTGGCCATTTCCAGGTTGATCAGGTCGCCATCCACCACGCGGGGGATAAAGTCCATCTCAACACCGAAGGGTTTAAATTCGATGGTCACGACACCTTCTTCTTGCGGGACCGGAATTGGGACCTCACCACCGGCGAGGAAGGATGCCTCTTGCCCGGACAAGGCCGACAGGTTGGGTTCCGCCAAGCTGCGGGCAAGACCTTTGGTTTCAAGGGCTTCCAGCAACAGCCGAACCTGCGTCGAGCCTGCGCCAAAGCCAAATAGAATCGCACCTGTGTTCGCCTGAAGTGCCGGAATGTTGTTGTTCAAGGCGTTGTTCAGGGCGAACTGGTTGTTGAGTGTATTGAAGCCACCAGTCGTGTCGCCACCGCCAAAACCAAGTGACGCTGTAAGACTTTTCGCCACAGACCGGTTCATTTCTGCAAACCGAACCTTCAGCATTACCTGCTGAACGCCACCGACCGACATCAGGTTCGAGACGCGTTCTGGTGCGTAGCGTTCGGCCAGTTCCAGAGCACGCGCCAGTTTGGCCGAGCCTGAAACTGTCCCGGATAAGACGATGCCGTCATTTGCGGTCCGAACTTCAATGGGTTCATCCGGTAGAATCTGACGCAAGCGTTCTTTAAACTCTGTAACATCTGGTGAAACGCGTACGCGTACGTTGGCCAGCAAGTTGCCAGCCCCGTCAAACAGCGTCAGTGTCGTTAGGCCAGGGGCCTTGCCCAGAACATAAATTGTCCGGTCCGACAACGACGAGATGTCCGCGATGCCCGCATTTGCAATGCTGAGCTCTGCAAAGGGTTGTTCGCTTTCAACGACGATTGCGCGGTTCATTGGGACATCCAGCGTTTCCACTGTACCCTTTTTTACCACGCGCAAAGTTTCAGCCCAGGCGGCGTCGCCAACCGGACTAACAACAAGCGACAACCCCAGCAGGGTTGCGCTGATCCAGGAACGTATTGTCATGTGACCTGCCTCTCCGATCACGCCTCGTTTTTTTGGGTCTTATGCCCTATAGAAAAACAGACTGCGCGAATTCCAAATTTATTGCAATAATCAATGGTTTCTGGATTGTTCCTTATGTGGAGAATTGGCAACAACCATAAAAAAAGAACCGCACCCAAGGTGCGGCTCTGATCTTGTAAGGTTCTGAATTGGCGTCAGTTTGTGCAGGGAATAGGCACGTTGACGATCTCACCGCCGCGTCTGATGCGGGTTGTGCAAACCTCTTCAACTTTTTTTTCTGGTTCCGGAGCAGCAGCTTGAATACCAAGCAACGTGCGTTGGTCGACTTCAATCGTTGACGCAACAGATTCATCGGCGACACCAACAAGTGCCAAAGACAGTCGTCCGGAGTTCTGGGCTTGAGCCAGTGCTGCAACCTGCTGAGGTGTTGCTGCAACTGTGACCGTTCGGGCGATTGTCGTGCTGGTTACGTCGGAACCTGCTGTCTGGTCGACTGCGATCAGCTGTACATTGGCTTCGATCAATCTGGTAATCCCGCCATTGCTACTTCCTTCAAGGGTGCCGCTGGTGCCGGTCCAGTAGATGTCAACATTGTCACCTGGACGCAAAAAGCCCGAAACACCCGAGGCAACGTCAACACTGATTGCGAATGCCCGCATTCCCTTTTCCAAGCGTGAAGTCAGCCCCGCCTTTTCACCGGGCTCGGTGATTTTGACAGCCATGATTGCTTCGTCTTTTTCCATCGTTCTCAGCACGAAACGCTCAGTGGGGCCACTTTCAGGGAACAATGCGGTGAGCTCCGAGAACGTGCCTTCCGGAATCGCGTTTTCCGGCCAATCCACAGCACGGATGTCTTCTTGGGTCAGACGTTCGCCATATCTCAGTGCGCGATTCGAGACAAAGACAGTTACCGTTGGAATCACCTCGACCTGGGCGTTGGCCAGAGCTTCTTCTGCGGCCAGCCTTTGACGCGCCAGCTCGTTCTGGTAGGCCGAGATATAGTTGCGCGCCATATAGACTGCGCCACCGGCCAGAGCTACGCCGACAATCAGGACAAGTCCGAATACCGCTCGCATGCGAGTACCTCTTTATTTTGTTTGGTCGAACACTAAACGGCCAATAGGTCGCTTTGAAACAGCCTAATTCTTAAAAGCAAATTGTGTCGAAATGTGGGACAAATATGTCTGTTTGTCAGTTTCTACGCCAAAATTCGTACAATTTTCTGCTCGGGATATTGGGCTATAGGAGCGAACTTGGTTCGCAGTGTACGCAAAAAAAAACGCCACGTCCCAAAGGACGTCGCGTTTTTTTAGCACGCCGATAACCCTATCCAGCTTAGGCAGGTGCAGGCAAGATGCGACCGGGCTTAGCCTCCGCCGCCTGCCGTGCCTTCTGTCACAATACCGCCGGGCGCGCTATTCGAGCCGGTGCTGACAACGGCAGCGTTCATGGCTTCGTTGGCATTGCCGCCGAGGCTGTCAACGCTGGAGCTAATCACAAGGTAAGTCGCGCCAGACAATCCAATGAGCACTGCCGTCAGCACCACCCAGTCAACTGTCACCGCTCCTGCTTCGTCCGACTTGAATCGGTCAAGGAACCTGAACATGTCTGTGTCTCCAATTTCTTTTCACAGTGTTCGCAATAGTTTTGACAAAAATGATTGCGCGGGAATGGCGGAAATTGGGCGAAACGTAGGTTTTATTGGCTTGAATTTGGGCAGATTTCTTTTTTGCTCTGGCCTTCATCAGGCAGGTGGTGGTTATCGCTCAGAGTTTCCTGGTCCAACTCCAAGATTCAGTCTGCGTATCGTTGTGGCGGGACATGGGGTACGCGCATATCACCTTAAATGAAAAAGGCCGCGCCAATGCGGCGCGGCCTCTGAATTCTGCTAGGTTAAAAGCTTAGTTGCTTTTACCTTCGCTAGTGATACCACCGGAGGTGCTATTGCTACCGGTGCTCAGCGATGCGGCGTTCAGCGCTTCGTTCACGCCGGTTGCCAGGCCAGTGGCGCCATCTTCGATCTGCTGGTATGCAACTGCTGCCAGGCCGATGACTGCTGCGGTCAGAACAACCCAGTCAACTGTTACTGCGCCGTCTTCGTCTTTGCGGAAGTTCTTGATGAACTTGATCATGTTACGTCCCTCCTAAAGGATCTAAATAAGTCTAATGAACCTCGGCGTCTTCCAGAGCTTTCTCTCTCAGTCCGCTCCCGTCCGTCTCGGTATGCACCTATGTTTGCCTGTGGGGCGTGGCAGGAATTGGGCCAAACGCAGATTTTTTTCCGTGCAACTTAACTTTTTGGTTAGAAAATCTGTAACATATTGAAAATTAATAATTAAAAATTCGATTGGGTGAGTTCTTCCTATCATGGGCGGTGCAAAATTGCGTCAAATGAGGCGAAATTGCCCCATTTCGCTTTGTTTTTCTGGCCTTGCGCGAAGATTCGGGGTTCAAATCGCCTAAAAAGAAAACAAGAGGCAGGCAAATGAATTTCCGGACCGCACTCCAATGCGCCGGTGTACTGGCGTTTCTCGTATCGGGTGTCACATCTGTAGATGCGACCGAGGTTGAACCGCGCGGCGTGTACAAACGGATCAAGGCGCCCCAACCGGGGCAGCGCCCTCGGGTGACTGTACAGATTACTGCAGAAGAACATGCGACGCAGCCCTCAGCACCCAGTACAGGGGCTGAGATTTCGGTGCCGGACGTTATTGCGCGCACCGAAGTTGCCCCGCCTGTTCAGCCGGACCTAAAACCCAAGCGTGATCCTAAAGGGTCGTACAAGGCGTTTTGGGACAGGATCTCGCCCGAGATCGCCCAAGGTGGGGCCGGGCGCCTGGATGCGGCTATTTCCGCCCTTGCTGCGACCAATGTCCGGTCGCCCCGCCTGCAAACACTCCAGAACATTGCGCAGCAGCAGGGCAAAGAGATTCTGCGTTCAACTGTTGGAACGAATGTTTCGCCCGCACTTGTCCTGGCAGTGATCTCGGTCGAGTCGGCAGGACGGGTAGATGCGATCAGTTCCGCAGGCGCGCAGGGCCTTATGCAGCTCATGCCCGCCACGGCAGCTCGTTTTGGTGTGAAAGACAGCCTTCAGCCAGACCAGAACATCGCCGGGGGTGTGAAATACCTCAATTGGCTGATGGAAGAGTTCGGGAATGATCCGATTCTGGTTTTGGCCGGGTATAACGCGGGTGAAGGGGCCGTGCGCAAACATAGTGGCGTTCCGCCTTACACTGAAACCCGCGACTACGTGCCCAAGGTTCTGGCGGCATTCCAGATCGCAAAGGCCTTGTGTGCCACGCCGCCCGATCTGATTTCTGACGGTTGCGTGTTCCAGACCTCAAACTGAATAAGGCCCGCCTTGATTCGGCGGACCTTTGTTCTTTTAAGAAACAAGTGTCGCTTGGGTCGAAGCGCGCATCTCGTCTTCGCTGACCCCATCGGCCAATTCGACGATCTTCAGCCCACCTTCGACCACATCCAGCACACCCAGATTGGTGATAATGCGATCGACCACGCCTTTACCTGTCAGGGGCAGGGTGCATTCTTTCAGTACCTTGCTGTCGCCGTGCTTGTTGGTGTGATCCATCACAACGATGACACGGCCGACACCAGCGACCAGGTCCATCGCGCCGCCCATGCCTTTCACCAGCTTGCCGGGAATCATCCAGTTTGCCAGGTCGCCTTTTTCATCCACTTCCATTGCGCCCAGGATCGCCGCAGCGATCTTGCCGCCACGGATCATGGCAAAGGATGTGGCGCTGTCGAAATAGGCGGTGCGGGAAAGTTCCGTGATCGTCTGTTTGCCCGCATTGATCAGGTCCGGGTCTTCTTCGCCTTCAAACGGGAAGGGGCCCATGCCCAGCATGCCGTTTTCGGATTGCAGGGTGATGTCCTTGTCACCCACATAGTTCGCCACCAGCGTCGGGATCCCGATGCCGAGGTTCACATACATGCCGTCTTCCAGTTCCTCTGCCGCGCGCGCGGCCATCTGATTGCGGTCCCAGGGCATTATGCGTCCTCCTTCTTGCGGGTGGTTCGTTGTTCGATGCGCTTTTCGTGATCGCCCTGAATGATGCGATGCACATAGATGCCGGGCAGGTGAATTGAGTCCGGATCCAATGAGCCGCGCGGAACGATCTCTTCTACTTCGGCCACGCAAATTTTACCGCAGGTCGCCGCGGGCACATTGAAATTTCGGGCGGTCTTGCGGAACACGAGGTTTCCGGTGTCATCCGCCTTCCACGCCTTGACGATGGCCAAATCGGCGAAGATGCCTTCTTCAAGGATGTAGGTCTCGCCGTTGAAGTCTTTGTGTTCCTTGCCATCGGCGATAACGGTGCCCACACCGGTTTTGGTGTAAAAGCCCGGAATACCAGCGCCGCCGGCGCGCATCCGTTCAGCCAGAGTACCTTGCGGGTTAAATTCCAGTTCCAACTCACCGCTCAGATACTGGCGCATGAATTCTGCATTTTCGCCGACATATGAGCTGATCATCTTTTTGACCTGCTTGGTCTGCAGCAGGATGCCGATTCCGAAATCGTCCACACCGGCATTGTTCGATGCAAAGCTCAGGTCTTTGACGCCCGAATCCTTGATGGCCTCAAGCAACAACTCCGGTATGCCGCACAGGCCAAACCCGCCTGCGGCAATCAGCATGCCATCCGACAGCACTCCGTCGAGCGCTTCAGAGGCATTGGCATAGACTTTCTTCATGGAAAACTCCCCCAATGACATGGTGATGGGCAGGTTGTGCCGCCACGTCATGGGGAAGTCAATGAAACCAAGGGGGTGTTGGTATTTCTACCTATTCCGCCGCCTTCTTGGTTGTCTTCTTGGCTGCCGCCTTCTTCTTTGGGGCTGCCTTTTTCTTGGTGCCCTTCTTGGCGGCGCGTTCGTTCACCAGTTCGATGGCCATTTCCTGCGTCACGTCTTCGGGCTTGATGTCCTTGGGAATGGTCGCATTGACCTTCTCCCACTTCACATAAGGCCCATAGCGCCCGTCCAGAACTTGCATCGCGCCGCCATCGGGATGTTCACCCAACTCTTTCAACGGTTTGGCAGCGGCCCGACGCCCGCGCCCTGGATTGGCGCGTTTTTCGGCCAGCATTTCAACGGCACGGTTCATGCCGATCTCGAACACATCGTTTGGGTCTTTGAGATTGGCGTAAACCGGCTTTGCCTCTTCCGGCAGTTGATGCATCAGGTAAGGGCCAAACCGCCCGAAATTCGAGCTGATCATGCCACCTTCCGGGTGTTCGCCGATCTGACGTGGCAGGGACAACAGCGTCAGTGCCTTGTCCAGATCCATGTCATCCTTGCTCCAACCACGCGGCAGAGAGGCGCGCGGTGGCTTCTTGTTCTCGGGCGTGGGTTCGCCGCGTTGAACGTAAGGACCGAAACGACCGGATTTCAGCCAGATCTCGTCCCCCGCATCTTCGCCCAGCAAACGTTCATCCCCTTCGGCACCTTCACCCGCGATTGGGCGCGTATAGGTACATTCGGGATAGTTGCCGCAACCGACGAAACCGCCCGTGCGCGAGGTTTTGAGATGCAGTTGGCCGGTACCGCATTTTGGGCAGATGCGCGGATCCGATCCATCCTCACGCGGCGGGTACAATTGCGGCGCCAGCGTTTCATCCAACTTGTCCAGAACTTCGGAAATCCGTAGCTCGGATGTCTCTCCGATAGCGGCCGAGAAATCGCGCCAGAACTTGCCCAGCAGGTCTTTGTAATCGCGGTCTCCGGCGCTGACGTCGTCCAGCTCTTCTTCCAGATTGGCTGTGAATTCATAACCCACATATTGCCGGAAGAAGTTCAGCAAGAAGATCGTAACGATCCGGCCCTTTTCTTCGGGGATTAACCGGTTCTTGTCCTTGCGCACATATTCCCGGTCCTGAATCGTCGTCACGATCGAGGCATAGGTTGACGGACGCCCGATCCCAAGCTCTTCCATCCGCTTTACCAAGGTGGCTTCGGTATAGCGGGGCGGCGGTTGGGTGTGGTGTTGCAACGCCAGAACGGCCTCGTTCTCGGACAGGATCGCGGCTTTTTCTTCGGCTTTCGCGAACTGATCTTTCAGTGAGGTTTTGGCAAAACGTGCCGGATCGCCTTGCATGATCTGCGGCAAGCGCTTTTCGTCGTCATCGGCTACATCGTCGCGACCTTCTTCATAAACGCGCATGAAGCCATCAAACAGAACTACCTGACCGGTGGCACGCAGGCCGACTTGCCCGTCATCGCTGCCGATCTCGACGGTGGTACGTTCCAACCGGGCGGCGGCCATCTGGCAGGCAATGGTGCGTTTCCAGATCAGGTCATAAAGTTTGCGCTGATCCTCATCGGTGACCTTCAGTGCCTTGGCATCGCGTGACATATCCGTTGGGCGGATACACTCGTGCGCTTCCTGTGCGTTCTTTGCCTTGTTCTTATACATGCGCGGGCTGTCTGGCACATATTCGGCGCCATAGCGGTCCGCGATTGTATCGCGGGTCGCGGCCACGGCCTCGGGGGCCATGTCGATGCCGTCGGTTCGCATGTAGGTAATGTACCCGGCTTCATATAGCCGCTGCGCCACCTGCATCGCGTGGCGCGCACCCATGCCGAACTTGCGGCTGGCCTCTTGTTGTAAGGTTGACGTCATGAACGGCGCGCTGGGGTTGCGGGCTGCCGGTTTCGCTTCGACCGAGGTGACGCTCAGCGCGCGGCTGGTGATCGCCTGCACCGCCAGTTCCGCCTGCGTGGCGTTGGCCAGATCGTGTTTATCCAGCTTTTTCCCGGCTAGCGTAACCAGACGGGCCTCATAGGTCTGGCCGCGCGGTGTTTCGAAAAGCGCTTTAACCGACCAGTATTCAACCGGCTTGAACGCCTCGATCTCCATCTCGCGTTCGACGATCAGGCGCAGACAGACCGATTGCACGCGACCGGCGGACTTTGCTCCGGGCAGCTTGCGCCAAAGGACGGGAGAAAGGTTGAAGCCCACCAGATAGTCCAGCGCACGGCGTGCCAGATAGGCCTCGACCAGCGGCATATCGACCTCACGCGGGTTCTGCATTGCCTGGGTGACGGCTTCTTTGGTGATGGCGTTGAACGTTACGCGGCTGACCGGCGTATCTTTCTTGATCGAACGGCGCTTGGTCAGAGCTTCTTGCAAGTGCCAGCTGATCGCCTCGCCTTCACGATCAGGGTCGGTTGCAAGGATCAGCGCGTTGTCTTCTTTCAGCGCGTCAGCGATGGCTTTGACATGCTTGCGGCTGTCATTGCCAACTTCCCATTTCATGGAAAACTCATGCTCGGGATCAACCGATCCATCCTTCGGAGGAAGGTCCCGCACATGGCCGTAAGAGGCCAAAACGGTGTAGTCGGGGCCGAGATATTTGTTGATTGTTTTTGCTTTGGCCGGAGATTCTACAACAACTACAGGCATTTAAGGGGAAACCTCGCTCGACGAATTTGGCGCCTTCTATGGTGGTGCAAAATGTGTGGGGCAAGCGGGAATTGTCAATGCGTTCCTTTTGCAGGCTGAAAAGCAACGTGATTTCAGGCAACTACCAAAGGTCCCGAAACACTGAGCTGTGCAATGTCATGGGTCTTCAGAGCGTTGTGATCACCCTGCAAGCGACAACAGACCACCGGGCTGACGCTGGATTCGCCCGTCCAGTTCCAAATCGACAAGCGCGGGGCCAAGCTCACCAGCCGAAGCCGCGATGTCGCGCAGCAATTGGTCCTCTGCGATGGGTGAAGGGCCGAGCCGTTCGAGGATTTGAACGTGCAAGTCTTGGGACCTTGGTGCGGCGGGGGCAGGGGGCTGATCAGGCTTACGTGAAAACAGGTCGTCCTTTTGCGGCAGGGCTTCAATCACGTCCTCTGCCGACCGCACCAGAGTAGCACCATCCCGAATCAACAGATTGCACCCGGCGGCCCGCGCATCGAACGGGTGGCCAGGAACGGCCAGAACCTCGCGCCCCTGATCCAGGGCATCGCGTGCTGTGATCAGACTGCCGGACTTGGCCGCAGCCTCGACCACGACTACGGCCTGCGCAAGGCCCGAGATGATCCGATTCCGACGAGGGAAGTGCCGGGCCTGAGGTGTCACGCCCATCGGTTGTTCCGACAGGCGCAGCCCGTTGGAGGCGATGTTATGGGCCAGTTCTGTATTCTCTGCCGGGTAAATCACATCCACGCCGCCCGCCATGACAGCAATGGTGCCGGAAGTCAGGGCTGCAATATGCGCTGCCGTATCTATTCCTCGGGCCAAGCCAGAGACAATGACATGTCCTTTGCCGCCTAAATCGGTCGCCAACCCTCGGGCCATCCGTGCGCCAAGCGAGGAACAGTTTCGCGCGCCGACCATTGCAATAGCTGGCTGCTGCAGCAGAGATACGTTGCCGATCGCCCACAGCATCGGGGGCGCATCGTTCAGATCATTCAAGGCTGCTGGGAAATCAGCGGACCCAAGGTACAAAAGCCGCGCTTTGGCGGCTTTTGCGGCCTTGAGTTCCGCCTCGATCACGCCGGGGGGGCAGATTTCATACCCTTCTATTCCGGCGGCGCGTGCCATTTCGGGCAGCGCAGCCAGCGCGTTCTGCGCCGAGCCATGTTCCCGTAGAAGCCGGCGAAACGTCGCCGGACCAACCTTGCGAGAGCGCAAAAGGCGAAGCCACGAAAACCTGTCCTCTTCCGTGGTGGGTGGGAGTGGGGGGTGATTGGAAGAAAGCTGCTCTTCGGTCATCCGGTGCTCCGCCTTGTTGCAAAACTGGTTTACAAGAGGGCGGGTTAACAGCCTGTAAATCGTAGAAAATTAGAGGCGTATTTTTCGAACGTGCTATCAAAAACTCCCTAAAGCTTTGGAAAATATACATTAAAATAAGTACGGCTACTCTAGCGCAGAATAAGGCTTGCGGCCAGAGGGTAGGGCGTACAGGTGCAAGGTTAACCCTGCATCTGTGTTTTCCGTACTTTTCCGACTCAGGCCGCCGAGCCGCCTACGGTAAGACCGTCCATCAGCACAGTTGGCTGTCCGACCCCTACCGGCACCCATTGTCCATCCTTGCCGCAGGTGCCCATTCCGGGATCCAGCGCCATGTCGTTGCCAAGCCCCCGGATCCGTTTCAAAGCAGACGGTCCGTCACCAATCAGTGTAGCTCCTTTGACGGGTGCGCCGATCTTGCCGTTCTCCACCCGATACGCTTCGGTGCAGGAGAAGACGAACTTGCCGTTGGTGATGTCAACCTGTCCACCGCCGAAACCTACGGCCCAGATGCCGTCCTTTATATCCGCGACCAAGGCCGCAGGGTCAGCCTCCCCTCCCAGCATGATCGTATTGGTCATACGCGGCATGGGTTTGTGCGCGTAGCTCTGCCGCCGCCCGTTGCCAGTGGGCGCAACTCCCATCAGACGCGCGTTCTGACGGTCCTGCATGTAGCCAGTCAAAATGCCATCCTCAATCAGCACTGTGCGCGAACTGGGTGTGCCTTCATCATCCACGGTGATCGAGCCTCGGCGGTCAGCAATCGTGCCGTCATCGACTACGGTTACGCCTTTTGAGGCGATCTGCTGTCCCATGAGACCGGCAAAGGCCGAGCTGCCCTTGCGATTGAAATCCCCCTCCAACCCGTGGCCGATGGCCTCGTGCAACAGAATACCCGGCCAGCCTGGGCCCAGCGCGACTTCCATCACCCCCGCAGGGGCTGGAACCGCATCAAGATTGACCACCGCAATGCGCAACGCTTCACGGGCTTTGGCCTGCCAGTCCTTCGGATCGATCAACCCGCTCAGGCCAACGCGGCCACCGCCACCTGCCGAACCACTTTCGCGGCGTCCGTTCTGTTCAACGATCACCGAAATATTCACACGCGTCATCGGGCGCACATCCCGCACCATCACGCCGTCAGGGCGCAGAATCTCGACCTCTTGAACAGCGGCTGAGATCATAGCGCTGACCTGCACCACACGCGGGTCCATATCGCGGGCAAAGGCATCGATCTCGCGCAGGGTTTCGATCTTGACCGGAAACGCGGCAGAGTCGATGGGATCTTCGTCGGTGTAGAGCCGCGTGTTGGTGGACCGGGGTGCCTCGGCCAGCGTCCCACCACCGTCCCCAACGGCCAGCCGTGCAGTCTCGGCCGCGCGTTTCAGAGCGGGAATCGAAACATCGGTGGAATGTGCGTAACCGGCCACCTCGCCCTGAACCGCGCGCAGGCCGAATCCCTCGGAGGCATCGTAAGACGCGGTGCGCAGACGCCCGTCATCAAACACCAAGGACTCGGATTTGCGACGCTCGACATACAGTTCTCCGTCTTCCGCCCCGGCGGTCGCCGATTGCAGAATAGACAACGCCTCATCATGCGGAAGGGCGCTTTCAAACGGGCGAAACGGGGCGTCGGACATGGGTTGTGACCTTTCGGGTTTGATCCAGATCAAAAATAGCGTCTGTTTGACGCAAGCATTTTGCTTTATCTACCCGACGGAATATGGTTTTTAACGCGGCCAAAGACAACGGGAGAGGTGCGACCGATTCACACCTTTTCGCCAGGGACGCAAAGATCAAACGATCAGGACAGAACATGAAGAATGCTTTGATGCTTTCAGGGTTTATGACAGCCCTCTCCAGCCTTCCCGCCATGGCTCAGGAGCTTGAGATTATTGGCAAGCCGGTCGACGGCGGTATGGGCTTCCAGCCTGCGGCCACAAGCTTGGCCGATGGTATTCAGCGGCTGGACACAATGATTCTGGTGATCATCACCGTGATCTGTCTGTTTGTTGCGGGCCTGCTGCTTTACTGCATCGTACGTTACAACCAGCGTGCAAACCCGACCCCGGCGCGATTCTCGCACTATACCCCGGTCGAGATTGCCTGGACCCTCGGTCCGATCCTGATTCTGGTCTTCATTGGCGCGTTCTCGCTGCCGGTTCTGTTCAAGCAACAGGAAATTCCCGAAGGTGACATCACCATCAAAGTTGTGGGCAACCAGTGGTACTGGACCTACGAATATATCGATCACGACTTTGCGTTCGACAGCTACTTGCTGGGCCACCCGGCCACATTGGACGAAGGTGCGCGCCCTGCAGATGCGGACGTGACCCCATTTGTTCTGGATGATGCCATGCGCGCCAAGCTGGCAGATGCGGGTTACAGCGACGACGAATGGCTGCTGGCCACCGATACCGCAGTGGTCGTACCGGTTGGCAAGGTTATCGTGATGCAAGTGACCGCATCCGACGTGATTCATTCGTGGACCATCCCGTCCTTTGGCGTGAAACAGGACGGCGTGCCCGGACGTTTGGCTGAACTGTGGTTCGAAGCCGAGAAAGAAGGCGTTTACTTCGGTCAGTGTTCCGAACTCTGCGGCAAGGACCACGCCTATATGCCGATCACCGTCAAAGTGGTCAGCCAGGAAGCTTACGACGCATGGCTTCAGGGCGCGATCGACGAATATGCGGGTCTGCCGCAAAGCTATCAGGTCGCCTCGAACTAACTGAGCGACATGGGCGGGGATAACCCCTCCTTGGACATGACGCAGGCTGCGCGGGTAATCGCGCAGCTTTCGCCCCAGAAGGACCGGAAATGACCGACGCAAGCATCAATGCCAGCACTGCGACCGCCCATGCGGACGAGGCCAGCTTTGGCGATTACTTCGCTCTGCTGAAGCCGCGTGTGATGTCTCTGGTTGTCTTCACCGCGCTGGTCGGACTGCTGGCGGCACCCGTTTCCGTGCATCCTTTCGTTGGCTTTTGCGCCATTTTGTTCATTGCGATCGGCGGTGGAGCGTCTGGTGCTTTGAACATGTGGTGGGACGCAGATATCGACCGCGTGATGAAACGCACCAAGGGTCGCCCGATCCCTTCCGGCAAGGTGGAAGAGGGTGAGGCGCTGGCGCTTGGGCTGGCTCTTTCGGGCCTGTCCGTGATCATGCTGGGTCTTGCAACAAACTGGTTTGCAGGCGCGTTTCTGGGCTTCACCATTTTCTTCTACGTTGTCGTCTACACGATGTGGCTTAAGCGTTCGACGCCGCAGAACATCGTCATCGGCGGTGCCGCTGGTGCGTTCCCGCCCGTTATCGGCTGGGTTGCTGCCACCGGCTCGATGACGGTTGAGCCCTGGCTGATGTTCGCCCTGACCTTCATGTGGACTCCACCGCATTTCTGGGCGTTGGCTCTGTTCATGCGCTCGGATTATGATGACGCGGGTGTTCCGATGCTGACCGTTACACATGGCCGTCGCGCCACACGGTTTCATATCCTGGTCTACACCGCTCTGCTTGCAGTGCTGGCTGTCGGCACGGCGTTCTCGAATATCGGTGGCCCGGTTTACCTAGCGGTTGCGCTGGTGCTGAACGCCCTGTTCCTGCGCGGAGCCTGGCAAATCTCGCGGCGGACCGAAGAGGATTCCGAAGCCGATAATTTCAAGGTTGAGCGCAGCTTTTTCAAACTGTCGCTGCTCTATCTCTTCCTGCATTTCGGTGCCATTCTGGTTGAAGCTTTGCTGAAACCTTATGGCCTGGGAGGTTGGTCATGAGCCTGCGCAAGAACCATGAGCTGCATCAGCGACGCTTCAGCCGCAATCTGGGTGTTGGTCTGACACTGGCCGCATTTATCGTAATCATTTTTGGGCTGACGGTCGTAAAGGTCTCGGGCACGGATTTCGGTATGGCAACACAGGAGGTTCAGAACTGATGGCTTTGACAGGTCCGCAGAAAACGGTTGCACAGACTGTTGGCGTCGTCATCCTTATGGGCAGTCTGGCTTGGGCGGCTGTGCCATTTTATGACTGGTTCTGCCGGGTAACGGGTTTTGGCGGCACCACGGGTGTAGCTGAATCAGCGCCCGAAGACATCCTGGATCGCACCATCACCGTCCGGTTTGACGCCTCCAAGGCCAAGGGTATGGCATGGGAGTTCAAACCGATTGAGCGTGAGATGGAAGTGCGCATCGGCGAAACCGGGCTTGCCTTCTACGAAGCATACAACCCAACCGACCGGCCGATTGCGGGCCAAGCCTCTTACAACGTCGCCCCCTATTCGGCGGGTGGGTATTTCCAGAAAATCGCCTGTTTCTGCTTTGAAGAGCAGGTGCTGCAACCCGGCGAACGTGTAGAGATGCCGGTGACCTTCTTCGTCGACCCGGAACTGGTCGACGATCTTGAAGCAAAGTATGTTCATACGATCACGCTGTCGTATACATTCTACGAAATTGACCTGCCCGAGGGCTATGCCGCCCTTGAAACGCAGGCAGATACAAACACGAACTAACGCCTGTAGGTGAGGGACGCTGATGGCACACGCTAAAAACCACGATTATCACATTCTGGCCCCGTCGATCTGGCCTCTGATCGGAGCCGTTGGTGGCTTTGTGATGCTGTTCGGGGCCGTCCTTTGGATGCATGGCCTTACGCCGTGGATGTTCTGGGCCGGTCTGGTCGCGGTGCTGTACACCATGTTCGCATGGTGGTCAGAAGTGGTTGTTGAAAGCCGTCAAGGCGATCACACGCCCGTCGTCCGCATCGGTTTGCGTTATGGTTTCATCCTGTTTGTGATGTCCGAAGTGATGTTCTTCTTCGCTTGGTTCTGGTCGTTCTTCAAGCATCGCATGTATCCGATGTACGACTATGCGGGCACTGAATACATCCAGCCGGATATTCATGCGGTTGACCCCTTCCACCTGCCGCTGATCAACACTCTGGTCCTCCTGCTGTCGGGCTGTGCGATCACCTGGGCACACCACGCGCTGGTGCATGATAATGACCGCAAGGCGCTGATCAACGGTCTGGCCATCGGTATCGTACTGGGTCTGCTGTTCACCTTCCTGCAGGCCTACGAATACTACGAGCTGCTGGCCCACGAAGGCTGGGAATTCGGCGGCGATCAGTTCTATTCGAACTTCTTCATGGCAACCGGTTTCCACGGCGCGCACGTGATCATCGGGACAATCTTCCTGACGGTCTGTCTGATCCGTGCTCTTAAGGGCGACTTTACCCCCGAGAAGCATGTGGGTTTTGAGGCGGCGGCCTGGTACTGGCACTTCGTTGACGTTGTCTGGCTGTTCCTGTTCTTCGCCGTCTACATCTGGGGCCAAGCCCCGCTGATGTAATGCCGATCAGGTAATCCAATTGGAAAAGCCGCCCATTGGGGCGGCTTTTTCTCTGTTCTGGGTACAAGATTGCGCCCGATACAATTGCGTGGTTGCATTTTCGTCTGCTCCGCCCTTAACAAGACGCCGGTTCCTGCAACGAGGTCTGATCCCGCCATGCACCGCATTCTTTTCTTGCTGATCTTCGGTCTCGCCGGTCTGGGCGTGTTGCTGTCGCTTGGCATTTGGCAAGTGCAGCGTCTGTCATGGAAACAAGAGTTGCTGGCCGAGATTGAGGATCGAATTTCGGCGGATCCTGTGGATCTGCCAGCGCAGGTGTCAGAGGATGCGGACAAATATCTGCCGGTGATCGTGTCAGGTGAAATGGTTCCCGGGGAAATTCACGTGCTGGTCTCCGTGAAACAGGTTGGGGCGGGTTATCGCATCATCCAGTCTTTCAACACAGGGGATCGTACGATCCTTGTGGATCGGGGCTTCGTTCCAACAACTGCCAAAGACACTGAGCGTTTGACCGGCCCAATGGAGATTGCCGGGAATCTTCACTGGCCGGATGAGATCGACAGTTACACGCCTGAGGCGGATATCGACGCCAATATATGGTTCGCCCGTGACGTACAGAACTTGGCCGCTGCTTTGGGGGCCGAACCAGTTCTGTTGATCGCCGGGTCACAAACCGACCCGAATGTGGCGCCCTTACCGGTCGATACGGCGGGCATCCCTAATGATCACCTGCAATATGCAATCACCTGGTTTGGTCTGGCTCTGGTCTGGGCCGCTATGACCGGATACTTCCTGTGGCGCAGCCGCGCCAATTCTGAGAGTGACGCGACATGAAATACATCTCGACCCGTGGCCAAGCGCCCGAACTGACATTTGAAGAGGCGATGCTGACCGGTCTGGCCCGCGACGGCGGCCTGTACCTGCCCGCCGAGATCCCGGTGATGAGCCAAGACGAGATCGCCGCTTTGGCCGGTCTGCCCTATGAGGAAATCGCGTTCCGGGTGATGTGGCCCTATGTCAGCGGTTCGTTTGCCGAAGGTGAGTTCAAGGAAATCATAGACCGCGCCTATGAAGGCTTTGGCCACGACGCCCGCGCGCCGTTGAAGCAGTTGAACGAGAATCACTTCCTGCTGGAGCTGTTCCATGGGCCAACGCTGGCCTTCAAGGATTTCGCGATGCAGTTGATTGGTCAGCTTTTCCAAGTTGCCTTGAAACGACGCGGGGATCGCGTGACCATCGTAGGTGCAACCAGTGGTGATACAGGTTCCGCCGCCATCGAAGCTTTCCGTGGGCTGGACGCGGTGGACGTGTTCATCCTGTTTCCGCACGGCCGCGTATCCGAGGTGCAGCGCCGTCAAATGACCACGCCTGCGGACAGCAATGTGCACGCTTTGGCCGTGGATGGTGATTTTGACGATTGCCAGGCTGCGCTGAAGGACATGTTCAACGACTTCGACTTCCGCGACAGCGTGAAACTGGCGGGTGTGAACTCGATCAACTTTGCCCGCGTTCTGGCGCAGATTGTCTATTATTTCTCTGCCGCCGTCAGTCTCGGCGCGCCGCATCGCAAGGTCAGCTTCACCGTGCCGACCGGGAACTTTGGAGATATTTTCGCGGGTTATCTGGCCAAACGTATGGGCCTGCCCATCGACCGTTTGGTGGTGGCAACCAACCAGAACGACATTCTGCATCGTTGTCTGTCGGGCGAGGGGTATTTCAAGGGAGATACCATTCCCTCGATCAGCCCCTCGATGGACATTCAAGTCAGCTCGAACTTTGAGCGTGCATTGTACTACGCTTATGGCGAGGATGGCAGCGCGGTCGCTCAGTTGATGGACGAGCTCAAGAATGGCGGCTTCAACGTCAGCCAGGGCGCGATGGAGGCGCTGCGTGAGAGTTTCGACTCGGGCCGCGTATCTGAAGACGAGACGCTGGAGACGATCAAGCACACGCTGGCGCATAGTGCGGAACTGGTTTGTCCGCATACCGCCATTGGTATCAAGGTTGCGGAAGAGCACCGAGCGGCTGACGTGCCGATGATTACCCTGGCGACTGCGCACCCTGCGAAATTCCCTGCTGCGGTCGAGAAGGCGAGCGACGTGCATCCGCCTCTTCCATCCCGCATGTCTGATCTGTATGAACGTCCGGAACGGGTGACCCGCATTGCAAATGATCTGGGTGCCCTCGAGGATCATATCAAAGGGCATATCGCCGAGTGACTGTCAGACAAGACCAACTGAAGAACGGCTTTCGTATCGTCAGTGAACATATGCCGGGGCTGCAATCAGCGGCCATCGGCATCTGGGTGACCGCCGGTGGGCGGCATGAGCGGATCGAGCAAAACGGCATCGCGCATTTCCTTGAACATATGGCGTTCAAGGGAACCGAGCGTCGTTCTGCGCTGCAAATCGCTGAAGCGATCGAGGATGTGGGTGGCTATATCAACGCCTATACTTCGCGCGAGGTGACGGCCTACTACGCGCGTGTTCTCAAGGACGACGTCGCGCTGGCCATGGATGTGATCGGCGACATCGTTCTTAACCCGGTTTTCGATCCGCGTGAGATCGAGGTCGAGCGTGGGGTGATCCTGCAAGAAATCGGTCAGGCCTATGACACGCCAGACGATGTGATCTTTGACTGGCTGCAAGAGCAGAGCTATCACGACCAACCCTTGGGCCGCACTATTTTGGGGCCAACTGAAAAGGTCAGTGCGTTCTCGCGCGAGGATCTGTCAGGCTTTGTAGCCGAGCATTACGGCCCCGAGCAGATGATCCTGTCGGCTGCCGGTGCCGTGGATCACGATGCGCTGATGAAAATGGCCGAAGAGATGTTTGGCCATCTGCAACCGCGCAAGGGCCTGATCCCGGACGCTGCACGGTTCACCGGGGGTGAGGCACGGCAAGAGAAAGAGTTGGAGCAGGCGCACTTTGCCCTGGCGCTGGAAAGCCCCGGGTACCGCGACGATGCGATTTATACGGCGCAGATTTATTCGACGGCTTTGGGCGGCGGCATGTCCTCACGCTTGTTCCAGGAGGTGAGAGAAACGCGCGGGCTGTGCTACACAATCTTTGCTCAGACCGGTGCTTACGCTGATACTGGTACAACCACGATTTATGCGGGAACCTCGGCGGATCAGGTTGGTGAGTTGGCGACGATCACCATTGATGAGATGAAGCGCGCGGCCGAGGACATGAGCGCAGAAGAGGTCGCCCGTGCCCGCGCCCAGATGAAGGCAGGGATGTTGATGGGACTGGAAAGCCCATCGAACCGGGCCGAACGTTTGGCGCGGTTGGTGCAGATTTGGGGTAGGGTGCCCTCGCTTGAGGATACCGTTGCCAAGATCGATGCGGTCGGCACCGAAGATGTGAGAGCATTTGCAGAAACCATGGCTGTACAGGCTCCGGCAGCTCTGGCGCTTTATGGGCCTGTGTCTGGTGCGCCGAGCTTGACCGAACTGCAGGAGAGGCGGGCGGCGTGATGCTGTTGGGCAGACGCAAGCTGAAACTCGAAACCGCGCGGCTCAGCATGCGCCCGCCTGTACATTCCGATTTCAATACCTGGTCCGCACTGCGGCGGTCTTCAAAAGACTATCTGACGCCGTGGGAGCCTGTCTGGGCCAGCGATCATCTAAGCCGCAAGTCTTTTACAAATCGGGTGTATTGGGCACAGCGTTCGGTCGCCAGTGGCACTGCGATACCGCTGTTCCTGTTTCGTCGCGAGGATGACGTTCTGGTGGGGGCCATCACGCTGGACAATATAAGGCGTGGTCCCGCTCAGGCGGGTACTCTGGGATATTGGACCGGTCAGGCATTTGCCCGGCAGGGATACATGCGTGAAGCAATTGGAGCCATGGTTCATCACGCCTTTACCCGACTGGATCTGAGCCGGATCGAAGCGGCCTGCTTGCCAGAAAACCGGGCGTCGCGCGGGTTGCTGGAAAGCTCGGGCTTCAAATACGAGGGAGTGGCGCAGTCCTATCTGCAGATCAACGGTCGGTGGCGGACACATGTTTTGTATGCCAGCCTGCGATCCGACCGGCGCGGGAAAACCGACGCGGGGTAGGGGGCTCTGCCCCCGTCGCGGCTTGCCGCGCCTCCCCCGAGGTATTTTTAGCCAGATGAACAAGGGGCATGACTCGGGCGCGTTCTGCGCTACACTTGGATTATGCGCTGGTTGGTTGCGGCATTGATGGTGATTTCGGGCGGGGCTGCGGCGCAGGAGCGGCGGCCGAGCCATTGCATTGCTATCGCTGATGCAGCGCCGGGTATTGAATACCTTCACAAAGCGGCTTGGCAGGATTCAGTGCCGGAATTTTCCGTGCGGATCAGCTATATCGCTCACGCGTCCTTTCTGATCCAGACGCGGGGCGGATTGAATGCCGTCACGGATTTTACAGGGTTCATCGGCAGCGCAGATTTGATCCCCGATGTTGTGACGATGAACCATGCCCACAGCACACATTGGACCGCCCATCCCGACCCGGCGATCCCGCATGTTCTGCCGGGATGGGGAGAGTTCGGGCAGGGCATTGAGCATCATCTTGATCTGGGTGAGATGCTTGTGCGGAATGTTTCCACCGATATCCGGTCAGTCTATGGCGGGGTCGAGGAACGCGGAAACTCGATCTTTGTGTTCGAGATCGAGGGTCTGTGTATCGGTCATCTGGGTCATTTGCATCATGTGCCATCAGACGAACAGTTTGCCGCTTTGGGGCGGCTGGATGTGGTCATGGCTGCGGTTGATGGGGGGACCACGATGCCCTTGCCGGACATGATCTCGGTTTTGAAGCGGCTGAAGAGTTCGGTGATTATTCCGATGCATTGGTTCTCGGGGTTCTCGCTGGATCGGTTTCTGGTCGATATTCGAGATACATTTCCAGTTGAACGCGAGGGGGTTTCAGAACTCACCGTTTCCCTGAGGGATCTGCCAGACCGACCGACTGTAATTGTTCTGGAACCGCAGTATCTGATTGATCTGGAATAGGACTTGCCGCAGCCGCGTTGCTTGGGCATTGAAAACGTATGAGTTTGAATTCCGCCGATGCCCGTTTTGCTGCGCTGATCCGTTCGACATTGGGCGAAGATATCCTGCGCCCCGTAGAAGATCGGTATCTGGAAGAACCACGCGGGCGGTTCGCTGGCCAGATCGGTGTGTTGGCAGTTCCCCGAAACACTGAAGCGGTTGCCGCGTTGGTGCGGTTGGCTGCAGAGGAGCGGGTGCCGGTTGTCCCTTATGGCGGCGGCACAGGTCTGGTAGGCGGGCAGGTGATCTCGGACGGCCCGCCACCTTTGCTGATCTCTATGGAGCGCATGATAGCCATTCGGTCTGTGTTTCCGACTGAAAACACTCTGATCGCCGAAGCCGGTGCTATTCTGCAAGACGTTCAAGTGGCGGCTGAGGAAGTGGATCGGCTGTTTCCACTGTCATTGGCGGCGCAGGGGTCCTGCCGGATCGGGGGCAATCTGTCGACCAATGCCGGGGGCGTAAACGTACTCCGCTATGGCAACGCGCGCGATCTGTGTCTGGGGCTTGAGGCTGTGCTGCCCAATGGTGAGATCTTGCATGGGCTCAGCCGATTGCGGAAGGACAACACCGGCTACGACCTGCGCGATCTTCTGATCGGGGCCGAGGGCACATTGGGCATCATCACGGCCGCGTCCCTCAAACTGTTTCCAAAGCCTGCAGTTCAGGGCACGGCCATGTTTCAGGTGGCTTCACCCGAGGCGGCCATTGACCTGCTGGCGCTGGCACGGGATCAGGTAGGCGAGACTGTCAGCACTTTTGAACTGATCCACCGGCAAGGGTTTGATTTCCTGTCAGAGGTTCTTCCAGACGTCCGCCAACCGTTCAGCGCCCGCCCAGAGTGGTGCGTATTGATCGAGCTGGGTCTGGCCGCTGGTCAATCATCTTCAGATGCTTTGGAGACTCTTTATGTTTCTGCCGAAGATCGTGGGCAAGTTCTGGACGGGGTGATTTCGCAAAGCGAAGCCCAACGCGCCGATCTTTGGGCGGTACGCGAACGCATCCCTGAGGCCAATCGTCTGATTGGTTCGGTTTCGAGCCATGATATTTCGGTTCCGATTTCCAGAATTCCTGACTTCATTCGCGAAGGTGGAAAGATGATCGCTGAACTCGGCCCGTATCGGATCAATTGCTTTGGGCACCTTGGGGATGGCAACCTTCATTACAATGTATTTCCACCCAACGGGCGCAGTCGATCAGAATTTGAAGATCAACGCGGTGTCATCAAACAAGCGGTGCATGATCTGGTTGACGCCTATGACGGCTCGGTCAGTGCGGAACATGGGGTGGGGCGCCTGAAGACCGACGACCTTGAGCGTTATGGCGATCCGGTCAAGCTGAGTGCGATGCGGGCCATCAAGGCAGCTTTGGATCCGCTGGGTATCATGAACCCCGGTGCGGTCCTGAAAATGTGAACACGGCCCACACCAGGGGCCGTGTCCGACGATCGATTTACGACGCAGGCAGGATCACCTTGTCGATCACATGGATCACGCCGTTCTTGGTTTCGATGTCGGCCTGAACGACGTTCGCGTCATTGACCATAACACCAGAGTCCAGATCGATTGTGATATCGCCGCCCTGTACGGTTGCGGCGGTCATGTCGTCGCTCAGATCACCTGACATGACCTTACCCGGCACCACATGGTAGGTCAGGATGGCAACCAGTTGATCCTTGTTTTCAGGCTTCAGCAGGTTTTCAACAGTGCCTTCAGGCAAAGCCGCAAACGCGTCATCTGTTGGGGCGAACACTGTGAACGGGCCTTCGCCTTTCAGCGTGTCCACCAGTTCGGCGGCCTGCACAGCGGCAACAAGTGTTTCAAAGCTGCCAGCGGCAACAGCTGTGTCGACAATGTCTTTGCCGTGACCATCGGCCAAAGCAGTTGTGCTGAACAGGATAGAGGCGACACCGGCGGCGGCGAATTTGCGGAACATATGCTAATCTCCCTAGGTTGAAATGCTTCACGCAGCATCACCCGAGTTACGCGGTAGCCTCACAGCAAGATCACTTGTTTTGTTCCAACTTGCGACTTGATCAACAAACAAGCCGCGCTAAGCCAGCGCGGCTTTTGGTTTCCAGTCACGTTTTTGTGAAGTTCTTTCGATCAGAGCCCTTCAAATTCGCACAGAACGTGCACATCCATGCCCATGTCTTCAAGAACTTTACGGCCTCCCAACTCTGGAAGGTCGATGATGAAGGCGCATGAGATTATTTCGCCGCCAAGCCGCTCGATCAGCTTGATACCGGCCGCCGCCGTGCCGCCTGTGGCCAGCAGATCATCGACCACCAGTATCTTTTCGCCGGGTTGAATGGCATCGTCGTGGATTTCGACAATCGCCTCACCGTATTCAAGCTTGTAGTCTTGGCTGATTGTGGTTCCGGGCAGTTTGCCTTTTTTGCGGATCGGCACAAAGCCAACGCTTAGCTGATGTGCAATCGCACCGCCCAGGATAAATCCCCGCGCTTCAAGCCCGACCACCTTGTCGATCCGCTCACCAGCGTAGGGGTGCAGCATCTGGTCGATCGCCATCCGAAACCCGCGCGGGTCGGCAAAAAGGGTTGTCACATCGCGAAACATGATCCCTTCGTGGGGGAAATCGACGATGGTTCGGATGTAATCTTTGACAGATTTATTTCTGGACATGGGCCAACCCTTTTAGCGTCAAAACACGCAAAGGTGTTTGGCCCATCATAGGGCACCATGCAAGGTGCCATTCCGGCGCACTGTCAGGAGCGGCGGGTCACAATAGCTTTCGGCAGGCTTTTGTAGCGGTACAGCGTGGCGGGCAACCAAGACAGGTGCGGTTTGCGCCAATTGCGTTGATCTCGCAATAGAAATGCCTGAGCAGTATGAAGGTTCATTGCCATATTCCTTTTATTGTTGTTAAGTGCCCGATAACGACAATCACTATGCTATGTATATACAATGCATCGCCTAAAATTGCAAGATGATGTTGGGGACAGTGCGCGTGGCTAAGAAAGACGGCAAGGGATCGACCAAGAAAAACAGTCAACTGGTCCTGCGCTTGGACAAAGATGAGCGCGACGCTTTTGTCGAACTGTGCAAAGAGCTGGACACGTCAGCCGCGCGCGAAATCCGCCGGTTTATTCGTGGTTTCATGAAAGAACACGCCGAGGACTAAGCGCGCCTCAGGCCGGGCGGCGCAGAACAGCCGTCGCGACCCCCATTCCGATCAAAGTCAGCCCACCAAATCGCGTCATTGCCGTGATAACGCTGGCACGTCCAATCACGCGGCGAAGCCGGTCGGCCAGCAGCGCATAGGCCAACGCGTTCAGCCAGGCCAGCCCTACGAATGTCGCGATCAGGATAACGAATTGGGGACCCAGCGGATCGGCTGGGCGCAGGAACTGCGGAACAAAGGCGATGAAAAAGGCGATGGATTTCGGGTTCAGTGCGGTCACCGCAGCGGCGTGCCCAAACACGTTGCGCGCCGTTACATCGTTGTCGGTATCGACCGCGTTCAGCCCGCCGGATGGTGCGCTTCGCAGCAGTTTGATCCCAAGCCAGACCAAATAGGCTGCCCCGATCCATTTGAGCACTGAAAACAAGGTGGCGGATGCCAGCACCAGCGCGCCCAACCCCAACAGTGAGGCGGTCATCGCGATAAGATCCCCCACCGCGACTCCGGTTGCCGAGGCCACAGCAACGCTGCGGCCTTTGGACAGCGCATAGCTAAGCACAAGCAACACGGTTGGGCCGGGGATCAGCAGCAAAGCGGTGGACGCGGCGACAAAAGCCAGCCAGAGTTCAAGCGACATGGGGTCTCCTGTAGAGGTGTCGTCACACCAAGCCCTTGTATGATGCCAACGTCAAGTCTCTGCCTTGATCGTTTAGCTGTTTTTGAGGCGGCAAGATCGAGCACCTGTGCGTTTCTCGCATCTGAATCGCAAAGCTGATGGATTTGAGCAGTGTGACAACGGCTTGAAGTTTAGATGAAGCTTTGCTCATTCATCTTGAAACGGTCCTGAACCTGCCCAGACTAAAGGGTATAACTTCGCAGGAGGCAAAGGTGCAGATCCAAAGTACAGATGCCAATACGATGAGGCGGATCAATCGCATCAAACGGTTGCTGCTTGGCCTCTTGTTGGCCGGGGGCGTCGTGTATGGGGTCATCGTCGGATACATGTACTTCAACCAGCAATCGCTGCTTTACAAGCCAGACGGTGAATTGCCTGATCCAGCCTCGGTTTCTTTGGCGGATATCGATGTGCTTTCAATGCCTATGTCCGATGGTACGGTTCTGACGGCTTGGGCCGCACCGGCAGCCGTCGAAGGTGCCCCGACCGTATTGTTTTTTCATGGCCAGAGCGGCAATCTGAGCGATCGCGCGGATCGGTTCCGAGAGATACTGAACAGCGGCTACGGGCTACTGGCTCCCAGCTATCGCGGGTTTCCCGGCAGCGCAGGCGCGCCGTCCGAGGCGGGTTTGATCTCGGACGGATTAGAGTTGTTTGACCAATTGCACAGCGCCGGAGAGCCAGTTGTTCTACATGGCCAAAGTCTTGGTACAGGAGTGGCTTCGGCGGTTGCAGTACAAAAGCCCGAGGCCGAGATGCTGGTGCTGGAAGCGCCGTTTACAGCGACCGTGGATGTGGCAGCTGAACGTTACCCTTGGTTGCCCGTATCGGCCCTGATGCGCGACCAGTTCGCCACCCGAGACATCATCGACGCGATCGAGGTGCCGACATTGATCTTCCACGGCACCGACGATCAGACCGTTCCCGTTCATCACGGAGAACGGCTTGCCGACATGGGTGGTGAAAGGGTGGAGTTCTTCTCGGTTCCCGACGGAACCCACAATGACTTGTGGTCACATGGTCTGTGGCAAACTGTTCAGGACCGTTTGCCACAAAGGTAACGTCAGAGAATGCGTCCTGCCACTGCGTCCAGCTTGGCTAACAGCGCAGGGTCGCGTTTATCGGGGGCAGTCAGGATCGCGTATTCCAAGGCCCTGTCACAGCCATGCGGGCAAGGTTCTCGCTCAGCCCCCAGCAATGCAGGCAGACCCTTGACCAAAGCACGACCCTTGTCTGCGTTGCCGGTCAGCGTGGCGATGATGGCGGTCACGTCAACCTCACCATGGTCCGGGTGCCAGCTGTCATAATCCGTGACCATCGCGACCGAGGCGTAACAAAGCTCGGCCTCGCGGGCGAGTTTGGCTTCGGGCATGTTGGTCATGCCAATCACATCACAGCCCCAATGCTCGCGATACATCTTGGATTCTGCTAGGGATGAGAACTGAGGCCCCTCCATCGCCAGATAGGTGCCGCCACGATGGATGTTGATGCCTGCGGCTTTGCCTGCTGTTTCGCAGGCGTCTGACAGGCGCGGACAAGTCGGATGCGCCACGCTGACATGAGCCACACAGCCACTTCCGAAAAAGCTCTTATCCCTTGCAAAAGTCCGGTCGATGAACTGATCGACAATCACGAAGTCGCCGGGTGCCATATGCTCGCGAAACGATCCGCAGGCTGAAACCGAGATCACATCCGTCACGCCAAGCCGCTTTAACGCGTCGATATTGGCGCGATAGGGCACATCGGTTGGCGAATGCACGTGGCCGCGCCCATGACGCGGCAGAAAGGCCATATCGACACCGTCTAATGAACCGGTCAGGATCTGGTCCGATGGTGTTCCCCAAGGAGTCTCAACCTCGACCCATTCCGCATTTTCCAGCCCGTCGATCTCATAAATGCCTGATCCGCCAATAACGGCAATCTTGGTTTGGGTCAAAGTCCTGCTCCACGTATTGAATTGCTGTTGAACTTTTGCGGGTTGGGGGGGCTTTTGACAAGGGGGCTAATCCTGTTTCGGTAACAGGTTGCGCAGACGGGACTGTGTCTTGAAATCAGCCCAGGCTGTGCCGAATGTTTCCAGTGGCCAGGTTAAGTCCTGCGGTTGCCCATGCCTGTCACGAAATACAAAGCGATACGCGTCCCCGGCCAGCATGGCATCTAACAGGTCTTCGGCACGCTGATCTTCGAAGGTGCAGCCAAGCCCGGTCAGGCAACCGGGGCGCCGCGTGCGCCAGATGGTTTCATTACCCTTGTCGATGCGAAACCCGGACGGATTGAAAAGGGTGCCGGGTTCCATTCCGAATTCCACCTTGAAGCCTTCGACCTCTGGTGTGATGAAAACGAACTGTGCCGCAAATTTCGGTCTTAGCGAAAACACCTCTGCCCGTCGGATGTAACACCGCTGCTTCAACGCCCCGTGTTCTTCGCGTTCGTCGCAGATCGAATTCCATATCCCGAAAATCTCATGGTGGGTGACCCGCCAATTCCCGGCCGTGTCGTTACCTTCCAGATCCTGGGCCAAAGCGGGCAGGGCTGAGACGAGAAAGATCATGATCCAACGCATGACCACACTGTTGGTTGGTGAAGCGTAGACCTGCAAGTCACGTTGCCGCGAGGCCGAGGTATGCATCAAGCACATGGCTGCATCCCGCTTGATGCGGTAGCTCAACACCCTTGTGTCCGCTACATAGGCGCCTTCGCGCGAACATAAAACCCTATAGGACTGACCAATGCCCCGAGCCTTGCTGGCAAGTTTTGCCAACCGCGTTGCCATGCCCGATCTGCGCTGGGTGCCTGATGAGGGGCTGACCTTCTCTCGCCTGCGGATCGAACTCTTGTCCGGCCTGACCGTGGCCCTTGCGCTGGTGCCCGAGGCCGTGGCTTTTGCCTTTGTCGCAGGCGTGCACCCGCTTGTTGGTCTCTATGCGGCGTTCCTGGTTGGCCTGATCACGGCACTGATCGGCGGGCGGCCCGGTATGATCTCGGGCGCGACCGGCGCTCTGGCGGTTGTCATGGTGGCGCTGGTGGCCGAGCACGGAGTCGAATATCTGTTTGCGACCGTTGTTCTTATGGGAATTCTCCAGGTTATTGCCGGGGCGATGCATTGGGGGCGCTTTATCCGTCTGGTGCCGCATCCGGTGATGCTGGGCTTTGTGAACGGTTTGGCCATCGTGATCTTTCTGGCCCAGATGGGGCAGTTCAAAGTGCCCGGCACCATGGAAAACACCGGCCATGGCATGAGCGGAGGGGAATGGCTGTCGGGAATGCAGCTTTATACCATGCTGGGTCTTGTGGCGCTGACAATGGCGGTGATCTGGGTCATGCCGCGTGTCACGCGTATCATTCCTGCGCCTCTGGCCGGAATTCTGGTGGTCGCAGTTCTGGTGATCGGTCTGGGACTGGACGTGCCACGCGTTGGCGATCTTGCCTCGATCGAAGGCGGTCTCCCTGCGTTCCACATCCCGATGGTGCCGCTGAACTGGGAAACGTTCGAAATCATTCTGCCTTATGCTGTCATTCTGGCGGCCATTGGTCTGATCGAATCCCTGCTGACCCTGAACCTTGTGGGCGAGATCACCGGTAAACGTGGCGGCGCGTCTCAGGAATGTATCGCGCAGGGTGCGTCGAATATCGCGACCGGGTTCTTTGGCGGCATGGGCGGCTGCGCAATGATTGGTCAGTCGATGATCAACGTGAAATCCGGCGGCCGAACTCGTATCGCCGGTATCGCTGCGGCGCTGTTCCTGCTGGTCTTTATCCTGTTTGCCTCGCCCCTGATCGAACAAATCCCGTTGGCCGCTTTGGTCGGTGTGATGTTCATGGTCGTGATCGGCACCTTTGCGTGGAACTCGTTCAAGATCATGCGCAAGGTTCCCATGACAGATGCTTTTGTCATCGTTTTGGTGACCGTCGTGACCGTGATGGAGGACCTCGCGGTTGCCGTTGTGGTCGGCGTCATTGTCTCGGCCTTGGCGTATGCCTGGAACAACGCCAAACGCATTCACGCGGTTACGCGCGACTCAGAAACTGAAAAGGGCGCGAAGGTCTATGAAATCCAGGGGCCGCTGTTCTTTGGGTCGTCTGAAGGTTTCATCGAACTGTTCGACGTCCCGAACGACCCTGAAACCGTGATCGTCGATTTCGCCGAAAGTCGCGTGGTCGATCAATCAGCCTTGCAGGCCATCGAAAACATCGCTGCTAAATACGAAGCCGCGGGAAAACGTGTCATGCTGCGCCACCTGAGCCGCGATTGTCACAAGTTGCTGAACAAGGCAGGACACCTGATGGTCGACAGTGACGATGACCCGGATTATGAACTGGCGGTCGATTACTCCGTCCGCACCGGTATTCTTGGCGGGCACTAAGTTCGAAAGGCGGCTTTACAGGCCGCCTTTTTTCACGAAGCCATTTGTTCCAGCAGTTCGATATTGCCCGACAGTAGTGCTTCCTCGGCCTCAGATATCCTATCGGCAGGCCAATCCCACCATTTTAAGGCAAGCAATCGATCAATGGTGTCTTGGTCAAACCTGAATCGACGCACCTCGGCTGGATTACCTGTAACGACCGCATAAGGTGGGATCGTCCCACGCACGACAGAGCCTGCTCCGACTATTGTGCCGTCGCCAATTTTTGCCCCCGGCATGATCAAAGCACCATAGGCGATCCAAACGTCGTTTCCGATCACAGTGTCACGCGTGTCCGGCTGATATTCCAACAACTTTGCAGGATCGAAAACCGGGAACGGGTAGCACGTCGCTCCATCCATGGCGTGGTTGGCCGACGACGTGATGAACCGAACGCCGTGGGCGATTTGACAGAACTTACCAATCACAAGACGTTCGCGCGAAGACGGATAAAGATATGGGGCCAAGCGAGAGGCCCAATCCGTTGGCGCTTCGAAATCAGACGCATAGCTGTAATCGCCCGCCTGAAAGCGAGGGTGATCGATGGCTTGATTGAGGAAAACCGTCCCCAGATGTTCGGTTCCGTCAGGCAGGGTCACCGGGTAGCGGTGAGAGGCTTGGGGCAGGGGCATTAATCATCTGGCCTTGATAGGCTGAACAACTCGGACACAACGGCATAGTCCCGGTATCCAAGCCGTGCCAGCGGTTGAAACGATGTCACATCAAACTTACCGTCCCGGATGTGATCGTCGTGCAGGTGCACGCCGACTACTTCGCCGAATACAACCCGATTGGCTTCACCGGGTAGAGTGACGATCTGGGTGAGCTTGCATTCCAGTGCAGCGGGTGCCCCTGCAATCCGGGAACATGGAATCGTTTCGCATTCGACGGGTGACAGCCCGGCATGTTCAAACTCATCAACGTCTTTCGGTAGTCCGGCCGAACTGGCGTTCATCGCATCCCGATGCGCATGAGCCACCACGTTTACGCAAAAAACGCCGGTCGCTTCGATATTGGCGATGCTATCTTTACCACCAGTTTGGTCGTGTTTGGTGCCGGTTGTGGCAAACATCACCTGCGGTGGCGTGTAGGCGACGCCATTGAAAAAGGAATAAGGTGCCAGATTGTTGATCCCGTTTGCATCCCGGGTTGAAATCCAGCCGATCGGGCGCGGTGTGATAATGGCGTTGAACGGGTTGTGCGGCAGGCCGTGGCCGTCTTCGGGGCGATAGAACATCTGATCTCCAAGCGTTTGCCCAAGGCGTACCGAAGTGCTAGGGCGAATTCCAGCAAGGAAAAGAGGGCAGGGTGCAGCAATTCGGGATCAGGCCGGAAGAGCCGGACGATTGGTGGGAGGTTGAGGCCCTCTATGACCTGTGCTTTGCGCCGGGTCGTGAGGCTTTGTCGTCTTATCGATTGCGCGATGACGTGCCGCCGGTTGCGGGTCTGTCTTTGGTCGCACGGGATGGTCAGGGCATTCTGGCCGGTGCAATCCGGTTCTGGCCCGTTCATGTCGGCGATCACGATGCGTTACTGTTGGGGCCCGTCGCCGTACACCCTACTCATCAGGGCGAGGGGCTGGGCGGGTATCTGATCCACGCAGGTGTTGAGGCAGGGCGCACGCGCGGGTGGCAGCGGGTCATGCTGGTGGGTGATAAACCTTACTACAAACGGTTCGGATTCCAGCGTTTAAGCGGGGTCGAGATGCCGCCGCCCACCAATCCTGACAGGGTTTTGGGATTGGAATTGAAACCCGGCGTCTGGTCCGGAGTTCAGGGTGCAGTGACTCGTTGGAGCCGCTGACCTATTGAATCCACGCCGCGCAACGCCGATGTTGATAGACAGGAGGGCGTAGATGCAGAACGTGGTTCTTGTCGAAAACGTGGATGCCGAGGCCGAACTGGATCGTCTGGCGGATCACTACCGATCTGCCGGTGGTGCTGGTGTGAAACTCTTGAACAAGCTGGGCGGATCAGCCGAGTCTTTGCTTGAGCAGTTGCCGGAACCGGTACGGCATGGCTTGACCGGAGCAACCGAGCAGGCTTTGTGGCTGGCGATGCACGCCGCGCAAGGTTCACGGCGCGCCGTTCCCGATCAGAAACC
Organism: Ruegeria sp. HKCCD4884; assembly: GCF_013110855.1. Lineage (NCBI taxonomy): Bacteria > Pseudomonadati > Pseudomonadota > Alphaproteobacteria > Rhodobacterales > Roseobacteraceae > Ruegeria > Ruegeria sp. HKCCD4884. Next base: position 84,868 of record NZ_WVRJ01000005.1, on the reverse strand, counting down.
CTGGGTGAATACCGCTGTCACGACGGCCATGGGTGCTGCTGGCGGGCTGGGTGGGGTTTCGACAGCTTTGATGGAATTGCCTGCAACAACCGCTATGCTGCTGCGCGCCATTCAAGGGGCTGCCGCGCGCGAAGGCTTTGACCCTAAAGCAGAGAACGTGAAATTCGACTGTGTGCGGGTTCTGTCCGCCTCGGGGCCGCTTTCCCATGACGATGGTGCGGATCTTGGCTTTTTCTCGGTTCGCTTGACCCTGACGGGGCCCGCTATGCAGCGCCTGATTGCAGCAGTTGCACCGCGCTTTTCGATTGTGTTGGGCCAAAAGCTGGCGGCCCAGTCCGTACCCGTACTCGGAGCCTTAGCCGGCGGTGGGACGAACTATGTCTACACGCGGTACTACCAGCACATTGCACGCGTACATTTTGGATTGAGACGTCTGGCAATCGACGCTGATATTCCCCACGACGAACTGGTGCGGCAGCTTTCGGCCCGAATGTAATTTTCCCGTCAAACCCGCGCCTGACTTGGCGATGAACACATTATATGGTATCTTGTAGCATGCCTTGCACCAAATGGGTTCGTTTCGATCCTGTGTGCGAAAGGGCGGAATTTTGGCCGAAGGAACCGCCTGGTCATGAAGCAAAGGCTGCTGCGTCTTGAAGATCTAAACGCTGCGGAACAGCCCGTTTTGCAGCAGGCCGCCGCACTGTGTTATCGGATCAAAGACAACCGGCCCGAGGTATTGCTGATCACAACACGCAAGGCGCAGCATTGGATTATTCCTAAAGGCTGGTTCATCCCGGGTTTGTCCCCCTCTGAAACGGCTTTGCAGGAGGCGTGGGAAGAAGCAGGAGTCTCCGGTCAAAGCTGCGGCGTTCGGCAGGGGCAGTTTCTTCATCACAAACACCAGCCGAATCGACCGCCCGTGTTGATTCTGGTGGATGTGTTCCCGGTTCACGTGCGGTCCATTTCGCAGGAATTCCCGGAACAAGGGATGCGCAAGCGCAAGTGGTACCCGCTCAAAAAGGCAGCTCTTAAGGTGCATACACCAGGACTGTCCAATCTGTTACGAGACTTTAAGCCATACGCACATTAAGATCAGGCCCGAGAGGCTTGATATTGTCATTCTGGTCGGTATCTATTCGCCAATCGATTTTTTGGACTGAACATGATTCAATACGCGTTGAAATGCAGTGAAGGCCACACGTTCGACAGTTGGTTCCAATCCGCCGAAGCCTACGACAAACTGGCTGCGGCAGGGATGGTAACCTGCGCGGTCTGCGGATGCGAGCGGGTTGAAAAGGCGATCATGACGCCACGCGTTCGTCCGGCGCGAAACGCGCAACCGAAACTTCAGCCAGCGCCTGCTGCGGAAGAGAAAATCGATGTTGCCACCCCGTCGCCGGAAATTGAGAAGGTTTTGGCCGAGATGCGGAGGCATGTCGAAGAAAACTCGGATTACGTAGGCAAGGATTTTGCCAGCGAGGCGCGCAAGATCCATCTGGGCGAGGCCCCGGATCGCGCCATATACGGAGAGGCCAAGCCAGACGAGGCGAAATCGCTGATCGAAGATGGCGTGCCGGTCGCTCCGCTGCCCTTTGTCCCCAGCAGAAAGACGAACTGACATATGCACGTCGTAATCACCGGCGCCAATCGCGGCATCGGACGCGCTCTGTCTCAGCGCTACAGCGACAGGGGCGAAGCTGTTACCGGAACATCGCGCGACGACAGCGCGCAATTGCGTCTGGACGTAACGGATCCGGTGCAGCAAGCGGCAATGGCTGAACGGTTGAAGGATCAGCCCATTGACCTTTTGATCTGCAATGCAGGCGTGTATCTGGACAAGGGCCACACGATCAACGACTACCCGGCCGACATGTGGGCGCAAAGCTTTGCGACCAATGTTACCGGAGTGTTCCTGACCATTCAGGCCCTATTGCCCAATCTTCGCGCGTCAGGCGGCAAGGTGGCGATCTTGTCGTCGCAAATGGCCTCGCATACCCGCGCGCCGGGTGGCAGCTATATCTACCGCGCGTCCAAGGCGGCGGTGCTGAACTTGGGTCGCAACCTGGCGACAGACCTCAAGCAAGACGGTATTGCCGTTGGTATCTATCACCCGGGCTGGGTTCAAACCGATATGGGCGGTGTCGCGGCTGACATTCATGTCGACCAGGCCGTGTCCGGCCTGATGGACCGTTTTGATGACTTGTCACTGTCCACCTCAGGTTGTTTTGAAACCTATGACGGGCAGCCGCACGCTTACTGAGCAGCCAGTGCGGCCTTGGGGATCTCGTAGACCTCGCCTGGATCGATATAGATCACCATCAGATCGCCACGCGTCTCATAAGACATCTTCGAGGTCGAGCTGCTGGATTCAGGCACGCCATCTTTGAAATAAATATTGCGCACTTGTCCGCCGCCCAAACCGACTGCAAGCGTTATTGTGCCGTCATCGTGGCGGCGCAGCTCTGCATTACAGCTTTGCAGCGGATCACCTGCATTGGCTGCGCAGGGCACAGTCCCCAATGCGTTCTGGCCATCAGTCCCCGCGACGCTTGCGACTTGGGCCAGGGCAGGCGATGAAAGGAGAGCAACGGCAAGGGCTAGGCGAAACATGTAGAACCTCTTGATTTGGTTGTTGTCCTTAGGCTGACACCACGCCCTTACAAAGTAAAGCGGCCCTGCGCCGCAGGCAGACGCCTTTTGCGCCCTTGCTCTTGGGATGCCCCTCGCATATGAGGCACGGAACCTCTAATCCACGGCGCGGAGACTTTTGCCCCCATGCCCTTACTCGTTATGAAATTCGGTGGCACATCTGTCGCCAATCTGGACCGCATCCGCCGTGCCGCCAAGCGCATTGGTGTCGAAGTTGCCAAAGGCTATGACGTGATCGTCATCGTCTCGGCCATGTCCGGCAAAACCAACGAGCTGGTGGGCTGGGTGAATGAGACATCGCCCCTGTTTGACGCGCGTGAATACGATGCTGTTGTGTCTTCGGGTGAAAACGTCACTGCTGGTCTGATGGCCCTGACCTTGCAGGAAATGGATATTCCCGCACGCAGTTGGCAGGGCTGGCAGGTGCCGCTGCTGACCACCAGCGCGCACAGCCAGGCCCGGATTGAGGAAATCCCGACCGAGAACCTGAACCAGAAGTTCGGGGAAGGCATGAAAGTGGCTGTTGTTGCGGGCTTCCAGGGTCTTAGCCCCGAAGGACGGATCACTACGTTGGGTCGCGGCGGCTCGGACACCACAGCTGTGGCTTTCGCAGCGGCGTTCGGTGCCGAGCGCTGTGACATCTACACAGATGTGGATGGGGTCTACACCACCGATCCACGCATCTGCGAAAAGGCGCGCAAGCTGGACCGCATTTCGTTCGAAGAAATGCTTGAACTGGCATCGCTGGGCGCAAAAGTGCTGCAAACCCGCTCGGTCGAGCTGGCGATGCGCTATAAAGTGAAACTGCGCGTTCTCTCAAGTTTCGAAGAACAATCCGACGAGGCCGGTACTTTGGTCTGCGACGAGGAGGATATCATGGAATCCAATGTTGTGGCCGGTGTGGCCTATTCCCGTGACGAAGCCAAGATGACCGTCGTATCGGTGGCCGACCGCCCTGGTATCGCCTCGATCATCTTCACTGCGCTCAGCGACGAGGGTGTGAATGTGGACATGATCGTTCAGAACATCTCGGACGAGGGCCGCACGGATATGACATTCTCCTGCCCGACCGATCAGGTGGCACGCGCAGAAAAAGCGTTGCTTGCGATCAAAGAGGCGGGCGAGTTGAACTATGCTGAGTTGGTTGCCGACAATGATGTCTGCAAGGTCTCGGTTGTGGGAATCGGCATGCGCTCGCAGTCGGGTGTTGCGGCCAAAATGTTCAATGTGCTCTCGGATGAGGGGATCAACATCAAGGTCATTACAACCTCTGAGATCAAAATTTCCGTTCTGGTCGACAGGAAATACATGGAACTTGCTGTTCAGGCGCTGCATGATGCCTTTGAACTGGACAAGGCGGCCTGAGCTTTTCAGCCAAGGGTCTCGCCTGACACACTAAACTGGGTGGGCCATGGCGGACGGCACCGAAACAGAATCCCGTAAGCTGCTGCGGCGGTTGCGCGAGGAAATGGCGAGCGAAGCCGCCGGTCAGGAGCGCCTTGACCGGATTACCCACCTGATTGCTGACAGCATCCGGGCCGAGGTGTGCTCGGTCTACCTGTTCCGCGATGAAGAGACGCTGGAACTGTGCGCGACCGAGGGTCTCTCACCTGAATCGGTTCATAAGACGCGTATGCGCATGGGCGAAGGTCTTGTGGGGCGCGTCGCCAAGTTCGGAAAAATCGTGAATACGGCGGATGCACCGTCCGAAAAGGGATTCCGGTACATGCCGGAAACCGGCGAAGAACGGTATTCGTCCTTCCTGGGCGTTCCGGTTCAGCGCCTAGGGGAAAAGCTGGGCGTTTTGGTGGTCCAGTCTCGTGAAGCGCGCGAATTTTCCGCTGACGAAGTGTATGCGTTGGAAGTGGTTGCCATGGTTCTGGCCGAAATGGCCGAGCTTGGTGCTTTTGTGGGCGAGGGCGCGGCACTGTCACCGTTGCACCAGCAATCGGTTCTGCTGCGTGGTGGTCAAGCACAGGAAGGGTCTGCGGAAGGACATGTCTGGCTTCATGAGCCCCGCGTCGTTGTCACAAACCCGATTGCCGAAGACCCCCACCGAGAGCGTGAGCGGCTGGTCGAAGCGGTCGACGAACTGCGTGTCGGTGTCGACAAGATGCTCGAGATTTCTCAGAACGGCGACACCGAACAGCTTAAAGTGCTGGAAGCCTATCGCATGTTTGCCAATTCCAAGGGCTGGATGCGCCGGATGGAAGAGGACATTGCACTTGGCCTCAGCGCCGAAGCTGCGGTCGAGAAAGAGCAATCGCAGGCGCGGGCGCGCATGGGGCAGGTCACGGACCCCTATCTGCGCGAACGGCTGGCAGATCTGGACGATCTGAGCAACCGCCTGCTGCGCATTCTGACCGGGCAGGGCAAGACCGACAGTGCCGATTTGCCACCTGATCCGATCCTGATCGCCCGCAATATCGGCCCCGGAGACCTGTTGGAATACGGACGGGCGCTGAAGGGAATCGTGCTCGAGGAGGGCTCGGTCGGCAGTCATGCGACCATCGTGGCGCGGGCACTGGCGATTCCGCTTGTGGTACATGTGGGTCGGATTACGACCGAAGCGTTGAACGGTGATCATATTCTGGTCGATGGGGATCAGGGCGTTGTGCATTTGCGCCCCGAAGATACCGTGGTCAGTGCCTTTCGTGACAAGATCGCCATGCAGGCCAAGGCGCAGGAACGCTATGCCTCGATCCGAGAAACCCCGTGTGTTTCCCGTGATGGCGCGCGCATCAATCTGGTGATGAATGCGGGTCTGATGGCTGACCTGCCGTCGCTGGGAACGTCAGGCGCTGAAGGCGTGGGCCTGTTCCGCACGGAACTGCAATTCCTGATCCGCAACAAGATGCCAAAGCGGTCCGAGCTTGTCACACAATATCAACGTGTTCTGGATGCGGCAGGAGATAAACGGGTGGTGTTCCGCACCCTCGATATCGGGTCGGACAAAGTGTTGCCCTACATGAAACACGTGGCCGAACCAAACCCTGCGCTAGGCTGGCGCGCCATTCGGGTGGGCCTGGACAAACGCGGCGTTATGCGGATGCAGTTGCAAGCGCTTCTACGGGCTGCAAATGGCCGTCCGCTGACCATTATGTTCCCCTTTGTCGCGCAGGCCGACGAGTTCCGCGAAGCCCGGTGGGAGGTGAACAAAACCATCGAGCGTGAGAAACGGTTGGGTCACGTCCTACCGGAAATGCTTGAGGTTGGCGCGATGCTGGAAACACCATCGCTGGCTTTTGCCCCTCAGAAGTTCTTTGACGAGGTGGACTTCATCTCGATCGGCGGCAATGATCTCAAACAATTTTTCTTCGCGGCCGACCGTGAAAACGAGCTGGTCCGCCGGCGATATGACACGCTGAATGTCAGTTTCCTGAGTTTGATGGAACGGATTGTCGAGCGCTGCGATATCTCGGACACCCCCCTCAGCTTCTGTGGCGAAGACGCAGGCCGCCCTGTCGAGGCTCTGTGTCTGGCGGCGATTGGCATACGGACGTTGTCGATGCGTCCAGCCTCAATTGGCCCGGTTAAAAGCCTGTTGTTGCGCTGTGACCTGTCGGAGGTGCGTAAAATCATTGCCGACGCCCGCCATCGCGGCGAGCAAAGCGTGCGCCCGGCTGTGATGGAATGGCTGCGCAATCAGGGGTAGGGCGCAAAACGATCCAGTTTGGGAAACTCTGCTTGATTTTTTTGCAAGAGCTTTCTATTTGACTGGCAATGTTAGCGATAACAGTCTTTGTATTGTGCGGTTTCGTGCCATGCGAGGTTGATATCGGCACACTCAGAAGGAGCCCGTGATGGTTTCACGCGTAATTCCGGTAGAACCATTTGATCTGGTGCTGTTTGGGGCGACCGGCGATCTGGCGCAACGCAAGATCCTGCCGGGCCTGTGCCATCGTTTTGCGATTGGTCAAATGCCCGAGGGCGCGCGTATCATCGGCACGGCGCGGTCAGAGATCGACGGCGACGGGTTCCGCGATCAGGTCCGCGCCTCGATGCAGAAATTTGCACCGGACTTTTCGTCCGAGACGTTGGATCGGTTTCTGGCACATGTCGAATATGTGCCCGTGGACGCTTTGGGTGAGGCCGGGTGGCCCGATCTTAAAAAGCTAGTGCGTGATGATGTTGTGCGGGCCTTTTATCTTTCCGTGGGGCCAAGTCTGTTTGCAGGCATTGCGCAGCGCTTGCATGACACTGGCTTGGCGACACCCGACAGTCGCATCGTCGTCGAAAAGCCGTTTGGTCATGATCTGGCCTCGGCTAAGGCACTTAACGAGGGTTTGCGCGCCTGTTTCGAAGAGCATCAGATTTATCGGATCGACCATTATCTGGGTAAGGAAACCGTGCAGAACCTGATGGCGCTGCGCTTTGCGAACTCGCTGTTCGAGCCGCTTTGGAATTCCACCCATGTCGATCACGTTCAGATCACCGTGGCCGAGACCGTGGGCGTCGAAGGGCGCGGGGCCTATTACGATCAATCCGGTGCAATGCGGGACATGATCCAGAACCATCTGGTGCAATTGCTGTGCCTTACAGCGATGGAGCCGCCTTCGAAATACGCACCAAACGCCGTGCGTGACGAAAAGGTCAAAGTCATCGAAGCGCTGGAGCCGGTCGAGCCCAAGGATATCGCGCGCGGCCAATACCGGGCGGACAAGGGTGAGGGCGGCTATGTCGATCATGTGGGCAACCCCGCCAGCCGAACCGAAAGCTTCATTGCCCTAAAGGTTCATATTGGTAACTGGCGTTGGGCGGGTGTGCCTTTCTATCTGCGCACCGGCAAACGTCTGCGTGCGCGCGAATCCGAGATTGCGGTGTTCTTCCGGGATCCGCCACATACCATTTTCCCCAATGTCGGCCCCCTGCACGGAAACGTGCTTGTAATCCGTCTGCAACCCGACGAAGGCATTACCCTGCGCACCACGATCAAGGATCCGGGTCCCGGTGGGTTCCGCCTGTCGGACGTGGCACTGGACATGAGCTTTGCCGATGCGCTTGGCGCCGAAGCGCAAGCCCCAGATGCCTATGAGCGGCTGATCATGGATGTCATCCGAGGCGATCAGACGCTGTTCATGCGCGGTGATGAGGCTGAGGCCGCCTGGGCTTGGGTCGATCCCATTATTCAGGGCTGGGAACAGCGCGGCGACCGCCCGTCTCGCTACGATCAGGGCAGTTCCGGCCCCGAAGAAGCACTGATGCTGATGCATCGCGATGGACGCCGCTGGCGTCAGATCGGAGGGTAATCAATGGTACATTCAGTTATTACCGACGTCACCAAACGGATCATAGACCGCAGCGCCGATCTGCGCGGTCCGCATCTGGAACGCATGGAGCAGGCCAAATCCAAGGGCCCGGCCCGCGCGCATTTGTCTTGCAGCGGTCAGGCTCATGCTTACGCAGGCGCCGGGGACGACCAGCAGTCTATGGCAACCGGCACGGCAGGCAATCTGGGTATCGTTACCGCCTATAACGACATGCTGTCGGCGCATCAGCCGTTTGAGCGTTATCCCGAACTGATCCGTCAGGCGATCCGTGCAGCTGGGGGCACCGCGCAGGTCGCAGGTGGGGTTCCGGCGATGTGCGATGGCGTCACGCAAGGTGAGGCGGGGATGGAGCTGTCGCTGTTTTCACGCGACGTGATCGCATTGGCGACCGGGGTTGCCCTTAGCCACAACACGTATGACGCCGCCGTGTTCCTGGGGGTTTGCGACAAGATCGTCCCCGGACTGGTCATCGGCGCGCAGGCTTTTGGCCATCTGCCAGCCGTTTTCCTGCCCGCAGGTCCGATGACCAGCGGGTTGCCGAACGACGAAAAAGCCAAGGTCCGCCAACAATTCGCGGCCGGAGAGGTGGGTCGCGATGCGCTCATGAAGGCGGAAATGGCCGCTTACCATGGCCCCGGCACCTGCACCTTTTATGGCACGGCCAACACGAACCAGATGCTGATGGAGTTCATGGGCCTGCATCTGCCGGGCTCTAGCTTTGTCAATCCAAACACGCCCTTGCGTGATGCCCTGACCGAGGAAGGTGCGCGCCGCGCCCTGTCGCTCAGCGCGCTGGGCAACCACTACACACCGGTTTGCCAAATCCTTGACGAACGTGCCTTTGTGAACGGCATCGTGGGTCTGATGGCAACAGGTGGATCGACCAACCTGCTGATCCACCTGATCGCTATGGCGCGGGCAGGTGGTATCGTTTTGGATTGGGAAGATTTTTCCGACATCTCTGCCGTGGTGCCTTTGGTTGCGCGGGTTTATCCCAACGGTCTGGCTGACGTGAACCACTACCATGCCGCCGGAGGGCTTGGGTATACCATCGGCACTCTGCTGGAGAACGGTCTACTACACCCCGATACCCTGACGGTAGCAGGGCAGGGCCTGCACAATTACACCAAGGAACCCAAACTGATGGACGGAGACCTTGTCTGGCAAGACGGCACCGACCACAGCCTGAACGAAAAGATTTTGCGCCCGGCCAAGGATCCGTTCCAACCAACCGGAGGTCTGTCGCGCCTGACGGGCAACTTGGGCACCGGTGTTATGAAGGTTTCAGCCGTTGCCCCGGAACATCAGGTGGTCGAAGCACCTGTACGTGTGTTCCATGATCAGGATGACGTTAAAGCGGCCTTCAAGGCCGGAGAATTCACGGATGACGTAATCGTTGTCGTGCGTTTCCAAGGCCCAAAGGCGAACGGGATGCCCGAGCTTCATTCGCTGACTCCTATTCTGTCGATCCTGCAAGGCCGGGGTCAAAAGGTGGCGCTTGTCACTGATGGCCGTATGTCCGGTGCGTCGGGCAAAGTTCCCGCAGCCATCCATGTCTGTCCTGAGGCGCTGGACGGTGGTGCCATTGCGCGCCTGCAGGATGGCGACATTCTGCGTGTTGATGCGGTGCAGGGTCAGTTGGAAATCCTGACCGAAGGCGTGCTGGACCGCCCCCTTGCCACCGCCGACCTTTCCGCAAATCAACACGGTGTCGGGCGCGACCTCTTTGGTGCGTTCCGGCTGAATGTCGGATCTGCCGACACAGGCGCCAGCATATTCGGAGCATAAGTGATGACGAAATCCCAACGCACCCGCGAAATCTGCGCTCTTGCGCCTATTGTGCCAGTCCTGATGATCGATGACGCAGCGCATGCGCGCCCTTTGGCTGAAGCGCTGGTGGCTGGCGGCTTACCCGCGCTGGAAGTCACACTGCGCACATCGGCTGCGTTGGATGCGATCCGGGCCATGGCTGAAGTGCCCGGCGGTGTTGTAGGCGCAGGCACGCTGGTCACCCCCGAGGATGTCCGTGCAGCCAAAGAAGCGGGCGCTCAGTTTGGTGTCTCTCCGGGCGCAACTGACGCGCTGATCGCGGCGTGCGAGGCCGAGGGCCTGCCGCTTTTGCCCGGCGCTGCCACAGCAACCGAAGCGATGGAGTTGTTGGGAAAAGGCTACGACATGCTGAAATTCTTCCCGGCCGAGGCTTCGGGCGGGGCACCGGCATTGAAAGCAATCGGTGCGCCTCTGCCGCAGATCAGCTTCTGCCCTACAGGTGGTGTGTCCCCTTCTAACGCCCGCGATTACCTGACATTGTCCAACGTGGTCTGTGCTGGCGGCAGCTGGGTTGCGCCAAAGGATCTGGTCAAAGCCGGGGATTGGGCGGGTATTGAAACGCTGGCGAGCGAAGCCTCGAAGCTGATGGATTGACGCCGCCAAAACCCTTGCTAGGGTGTGCATCAATTCAGACAGGTTGATCTTATGACAAACCAAATTCCGCTCGTGCAAGGGCGCGAGTATTTGGCCATTCCCGGCCCGTCGGTCATGCCCGACGCCGTATTACAAGCCATGCACCGCCCGTCGCCAAATATTTATGACGGTGAACTGGTCGAGATGATGCCCGCGCTGATCTCTGATCTAAAGCGCGTCGCACGGACACGACATAATGTGGCAATCTACATTGCCAACGGTCACGGTACCTGGGAAGCAGCGCTTTCCAATGTGATCGCGCCGGGTGAAACAGTGCTTGCCCCGGCATCTGGCCGATTCACCCACGGATGGGCTGAAATGGCTGAAGGGGTGGGGGCGAAGGTTCAACTGCTCGACTTTGGAACCGCCTCAGCGTGGGACTTTGACCAAATCGACGATGCGTTGCGCGCGGATAAAGACCATCAGATCAAAGCCGTGCTAGCGGTTCATGTGGACACGTCCAGCTCGATCCGCAACGACATCCCTACGCTTCGCCGACTTCTGGATGATCTCGGTCACCCGGCATTGCTGATGGCTGATTGTATTGCCTCTTTGGGATGCGACCGGTTTAAGATGGATGACTGGGGCGTAGACGTAACAGTCAGTGCCTGCCAAAAGGGTCTGATGACCCCAGCCGGTTTGGGATTTGTTTTCTTTAACGACAAAGCTCAGGCCAAGCGGGCCACAATGCCGCGCGTGTCGCAGTATTGGGACTGGCAGCCGCGCGCAAACCCAGACCTTTTCTACCAGTATTTCAATGGTACAGCGCCGACGCATCATCTCTACGGTCTGCGCGCCGCGCTGGATCTGATCCATGCCGAGGGGATCGAACACGTTTGGGCCCGGCATGAACATCTGGCCAAAGCGATCTGGGCCGCGTGCGAAACTTGGGCGCAAGGCGGGGCTTTGCATCTCAACGTTACCGACCGTGCCCACCGCAGCCGTGCCGTCACGTCTTTGCGCCTGAGTAACGGCAGGGGTACCCCTTTGCGCGCCTACACCGAAAACCAATTGGGTTTGACGCTTGGTATCGGTTTGGGGATGGAGGACTACGACGGCTGTTTCCGTCTCGGCCACATGGGGCATGTGAACGGGCAAATGATCATGGCGATGCTGGGGGGCATGGAAACCGCAATGGCTGCGCTGGACATCCCCCGAGGCGCAGGAGCGCTTGAGGCCGCCGCAACGACGCTTGCGACACAAACTGAGCCAAGCGATTAAATTTCAGCCGACGCGTTCCTGCGCTTCGGCAAGCGCTTTTGGCAGGGCTGCGGCAAATGCATCCAAATCCGCGGCCTCTCCACAACTGACCCGTATGCACCTGTTCTGAGGTGCAGCAAACGGCATCCGAACAAAAATCCCTTGCGCAACCAAAGAGTCCAAAACCACTTTCGCGAAGTCTCCATCCCGCCCGCAGTCAATCGTGACAAAGTTGGTCGCTGAAGGCAGGGGGTCCAACCCGTTCTCGCGCGCTATTGCAGCGATACGATCTCGTGCTTCCGTGATCCGGGCCTGAATGTGCGACAACCAGGCTTGATCCTGCAGCGCCGCCAAGGCACCGGCTTGCGCCGCGCGGTTCATGCCGAAATGGTTGCGCACCTTGTTGAAGGCGGCGATCAGATCCGGCGCTCCCAACGCATAGCCTACTCGTGCGCCTGCCAAACCGTAAACTTTTGAAAAGGTTCGCATCCTGATCACTCGGGGGTCATCTATTTCGACAGGCGCAGCGGTTCCATCAGGCGCGCATTCCACGTAAGCCTCATCCAGAACCAACAGGCAGTCTTCTGGCATGGCATCCAATGCTGTCACGATCTCTGCGCCCGAGTGCCAACTGCCCATTGGGTTGTCTGGGTTGGCCAAATAAACCAGCCTGGCGCCGACCTCGGTTGCTTTGGCAAACAGGGCACCTGGATCCTCCTGATCCCCGGTGTAAGGTACTTTGTGCAGATCGCCGCCGAACCCGGCCACGTGATAGTTAAAGGTCGGATAGGCCCCGTCCGAGGTCACTACCGCGTCTCCGGGACCTATGATCAGACGCACCAGATACCCCAAAAGCCCGTCAATCCCTTCGCCCACAACGATATTCTCTGGCATCACACCATGATGATCTGCCAATGCACTGCGCAGGTCATGGTTTTCGGGGTCGCCATACATCCAGATTTCAGATGCGGCTTGCGCCATGGCCTCGATAGCCTGTGGTGAAGGGCCAAACACGCTTTCATTTGCCCCAAGACGTGCCGCGAACGGGGCACCCCGTTGCCGCTCTTGCGTTTCGGGGCCGACAAAGGGCACGGTGGCGGGCAGGGATTGGGCAAGCGGTGTGTATCGAGGTCCGGTCATGTGGGCAGATAACCTCAAGCCCACTTATTGAGCAAGCTCCCAACGCGGTTAGCCGCGCTGTGGCGAACTTTAACAAGGGAACGCAAATGCGCATTCTTTTCGCGGTTTTTCTTCTGGGTGTCGCTTATCTTCTGTTCTGGCCTGTACCGGTTGTACCCGTCGCTGCCGAGTTTCCGGAGGACGCTGGATTTACTGGGGATTTCGCAGAAAATACGGCGCTGGACGCCGCGCAGCTTGTCCGCTTGCCCGGGGAAGAGGTTGGCCCCGAAGACATCGCCGTTATGACGGATGGCACGGTGTATATGACAAGCCTGTCAGGCATACTTTACCGCGTTGATGGAGCTGAGCCTGTCGAGGTTGATCGTCTGGGTGGGCGACCTCTTGGCCTTAAGGCCGGGCCGGATGGCGCACTTTATATTGCTGACAGTTTTCGCGGTGTGATGCGATGGACCGGGCCGGGCACCTTGGAAACTGTCGTTGCTGACGTCAACGGTGCGCCAGTGATCTATGCCAACCAACTGGACGTGGCGCAGGATGGCACGATCTATTTCTCAAATTCAACAGACCGCTTCGACCCGGAAACCATGGGGGGGACCAAACCCACCTCGGTCCTGACCATCTGGGAACAGTCCGACACAGGCTATGTCGCGCGTCGCGCACCGGATGGTACGACAGAGAAGATCGCCGACGGGTTCGTCTATACCAATGGCGTCGCCCTTTCCCCCGATGAGGATTTTTTGTTGATCGCAGAAACGGGTCGCGCACGGGTGCATAAGCTTTGGCTGACCGGTTCCAAGGCCGGACAACAAGAGATTCTGATGGAAAACCTGCCTGGGTATCCCGACAATATCGAGGCGCAGGGAGATGGCACTTATTGGTTGGCCTTTGCCAGCCCGCGCGTACCGTCCGAAGCGCTGATGCCTTACCCGTTCTTGCGGAAGGTGATCTGGCGGCTGGGTCCGGCAGTGCGTCCGGCACCAATTCATCGAGGCATGGTAGTGCAATTCGATGGCGAGGGCACAATCCTACGCACGTTACAGGACCCGCAGGGCCGCTTGGGTATCACAACCGGGGGCAAGATCGTGGGCGATCAGTTCTACGTCATGACCCTCGATTCCCCATGGTTCGGGCGGATGCCTGTCAGCGATCTGCCCTGACGTCGCAGTGGTATTCGGCCGCCGGGGCGGGCATGTTTGCAACACTGGAATTTCGAGAGGCCGCCTATGTCACGTGTATCCGTCACTTACCAAGATCATGTTGCCCATGTCACGCTGACACGAGGCGACAAGATGAACGCGCTGGATGAAGCGATGATCAAAGCGCTGTTGTCCGCCGGGAAAGAGGTTGCGGCCTCGGATGCGCGCGCCGTGGTCTTGTCCGGGGAAGGAAAAAGCTTTTGCGCGGGGCTGGACATGGCCAGCTTTGCGAAGATGGCCCATATGGACCCAACCGAATGGCTGATGACCCGCAGCCACGAAGACGCCAACGAGATGCAGGAACTGGCCCTTGTCTGGCGCCGTGTCCCGGTGCCGGTGATTTGCGCCTTGCAAGGTGTGGCGTATGGGGGTGGGCTTCAAATTGCGCTGGGCGCGGACATTCGGATTGCGCATCCCGAGGCCAAACTGGCTGTAATGGAAATGAAATGGGGTATCATTCCGGACATGGGCGGCATGGTATTGTTGCCGCGTTTGGTCCGTTCGGATGTGCTTCGGTTACTGACCTACACCGCGCGTCCGATTGGCGCGCAGCAAGCGGCGGAGTGGGGTCTGGTCACGCAGCTTTCCGATGATCCGTTGACCGAAGCTCTGGCCCTTGCCGAGAATATCGCCGGTCAAAGCCCCTCGGCCATCCGCGCTGCGAAGCGTTTGATCGAAATCGCCGAAACGCAGGGGCGCACTGACGTTCTGATGGCGGAATCCGCCGAGCAGGTGGAACTGATCGGCAAGCCCGACCAGATGGAGGTTGTGATGGCGCAGATGCAGGGCCGCAAGCCCGAGTTCAAATGACCGCTTTTCCCGCGATCAGCCGGTTGGTGCTGTACACCAAACGAATGGACCAAATGGTGACCTTCTACGAAACCCACTTTGGCTATGTTGTTCAGCGGAACCCGGGTGATCGAATTGTTGAACTGGTTCCAAAATCAAATGGCGTGCATCTTCTTCTGCATCCGGCGGCCAAAGGTACCCGGGAGGGGCAAGCCGCTGTGAAGCTGGTTTTTGACGTACCGGATGTTGCAGAGTTTTGCGCCCAGGCAGCTGAGCGCGGCTTGGTATTTGGGCCGATTCATCAGGCCGACGGGTATCAGTTTGCAAATACCAAAGACCCCTCCAAAAACTCTGTTTCCGTCTCGAGCCGCGCTTTCCTGAACAAGTGCTAACGCATAAAGGCCCGGCGTGCGTCGCGGGCCATATTGTAGCGCATTTCCAAATCGGCAATGCGCGCCATCGCGGCTTTGCGCTTGGTCGGGTCATTCAGGTCGGCATAGGTCTGCCGCGCTGTTTCGAGCTGTTTCTTGATGTGGAACTCTTCCGGTAAAACGCCGGCTTGCGCCATGATCCGGTGACCTGCGGCGATGGCCGGATCAGTCATCGCTTCTGATGACCTGTCAGGCAGTGGTTCGCCTTCACCCTCCAACCCCTGCAATTGGCCTTCGGACTGAGCCTTCTTGATCTGGCGTTCGACCAGTTTTGCCAATGCTCCAAACATGGGTTTAGTTTAAGCGATCTGTGGCGTCACACAAACCATCTATCTGATTCGTTGCGAGATCAGATAAGCGACCCCGCCCGCCAGCAGACCCCAAACAGCCGCGCCGAAACCAAACGCAGTGATGCCCGAAGCTGTGATTGCAAAGGTCAGGATGGCTGCTTCGCGCTCTGCAGGAACTTCCAGCGCGGCGAAGGTGGCGTTGGCCATCACGCCGATCAAAGCGACACCGGTCAGCGTCCCCATCAACAACGGATCGGCATGGGCCGCAAATCCGGTAATCGCTACGGCGAAAATACCAAACAGGCAATAAAACACCCCCGCCATGATCGCTGACCAATAGCGTAAGGTGCGATCCGGGTGGCTGTCTTCGTTGGAGCACATGGCGGCCGTGATGGCTGCAAGACAGGTGGCGGGTGCCCCGAATGGGGCGGACAACAGGCTTGCGCCACCCACTGACGAGAACAGCTTGCCCGGTTCGGGCGTGTAGCCAAAACTGCGCATGACCGCGATGCCCGGTATATTCTGGGTGGCCATTGTCACGACAAATAAGGGCAAGCCAATGCCGATGGCAGAGGCCAGCGAGAATGTGGGCATTGTCCAGACCGGAGCAGCCAGGTAACTCTCGGGTCGTACTGATGTACCGTCGGCGCTGAATACGACGACCAGTGCGGCGGCCACAACGGCAGCGGGCACGGCGAATAGCTTGTTGAAGCGCCCGGCAAAAAACCATGTCAGGATGACAGGCAGAGCTTGCCAAGGCAGTTCGACCGCGGCCTTGAAGGGGACGATACACAGCGGTAGTAGAACGCCCCCCAACATGGCTTGGGCCAGCGTCGTCGGGATTGCAGCAGCCAAACGGCCGAGCGGTTTCCAGAGTCCGGCCAAAACCGTCAACGCGCCGGCGCAGAGGAATGCTCCGATCGCGCCCGAGAAGCCCTCGACCGGGGTGGCGGAAACGGCCAGCAGCGCCGCGCCGGGGGTGGACCAGGCCACGCTGATCGGCTGCCTGTAACGCAAGCTGAGAAAGATCGCGGCCAGCCCCATGGCGATGGCGGCGCTCATTAGACCCGAGGCGGCTTCGGCCTTGGATGCGCCCATGGCGGCGAGCCCTTGCAGGACAATGGGGAACGAGCTGAAGAACCCAACGACAGCCACGACCAGTCCGGTCGAGACGGTTTGCATCGGGGGAAAGGGCTGCGCCATCAGAGCCTCGGGCGTTGTTTTGCTTGATTGCTAACAACTGGCGGGTGGGGCGAACAAGGGGAAAGCTTTGAGGGTAAAGAAAAACCCCTGCGTCGGTATGGGCGCAGGGGTTGGGACTTGAGTATTTTTGAAAAGAGGAAAGTCAGGCGATCTCAGCGAGGCGGGAGAGCGCTTCGTTCAGCTTCGCCTCTTCTTCTTCGCGGGCGGCGAGGTTGGCTTTGGCTTCTTCGACCACCTCTTCCGGGGCCGAGGCCACGAATTTGGGGTTGTTTAAACGCCCGCGCAGACCGCCCAACTCTTTGGCCAATTTGCCCATGGCTTTCTCAAGCCGTTCCTTTTCAGCGCCGATGTCGATGATGTCGGCCAGCGGCAGGCCGAAGGATGCTCCGGGGGCGGCGATGGAGATGGTGCCTTTGGGCAGCTCATCCGCTTTGGTCAGGCTGTCGATCCGCGCCAGACGTTTGATCAGCGCCTCGTTGCGGCCCCATGCGGCCTGACCGTTGGCGTCGATTTCTGTCACCAACATCGGTACGTAGAGGCCAGCCGGCACCCGCATCTGCGCACGGGCCGAGCGGGTGTTTTCGATCACCGAGATTACCCAGTTCATCTCACGATCCGCGTCAGCGTCGATCAGGTCGGCAGCGGCGTAGGTGGGCCAGTTGGCGTGGACGACCATCTTGGGTCGCGTGCCGGTCAGGCCCCATAGCTCTTCGGTGATGAAGGGCATGATTGGGTGAAGCAAGACCATGCATTGATCCAAAACCCAGCGCATGGTGGCGCGGGTCTCGGCTTGCGCTTCGGCATCGTCGCCTTGCAGCAGTGGTTTGGACAGTTCCACGTACCAATCGCAGACCTTGCCCCAGACAAAGGCGTAAAGCCCGTTGGCTGCGTCATTGAAGCGATAGCTTTCCAATGCCGCGTCCACCTCTTCGCGAACGCGGGCGGTTTCGCCGATGATCCAGCGGTTCACTGCAGCATTGGGTTTCAGGTCGGCCACGTCCAGTTGCGGAACGGTGTCGGTGAAGACCTCGTTCATCTCGGCAAAGCGGACGGCGTTCCATAGTTTGGTGCCGAAGTTGCGGTAGCCGGTGATGCGCTCGCGGGACAGTTTCAGCACGCCGCCAATCGCCGCCATCGAGGCGTTGGTGAATCGCAGCGCGTCGGCGCCGAATTCGTCCACGATCTCCAGCGGGTCGATTACGTTGCCGGTGGTCTTGGACATCTTCTTGCCCTTCTCGTCGCGGACGAGCTGGTGCAGGTAAACGGTGTGGAACGGGATCTGATCGACCACGGCCAGTTGCATCATCATCATCCGGGCGACCCAGAAGAACAGGATGTCGAAGCCGGTGATCAGAACGTCCGTGGGGAAGTAACGCTCCAGCTCCTCGGTCTGTTCGGGCCAGCCCAGCGTGCCGATGGGCCAGAGGCCGGAGGAGAACCATGTGTCGAGGACGTCGGGGTCGCGCCAAACAGGGTAGACCAGCTTGGTTGGATCCTGTTCGACGGCATATTGAGCCAGGCTTTCCGCAAACTGATGGATGGCTTCCTGCTTGTCAGCGACTTCGATAACCGTCGCGTGGCTCAGTGGACTTGGAATGTTTGCGTTGTCGTCGAGGAATTTCTCCGTCACAGCCTCAAGGCTCGCAGCGCATTCCATGACGTTGCCACGGTGCAGCATTCCACCTTCGTTCAACAAACGGCCCAGTTCGACCAGATCAAGGTCGCCGTCATTTTCGTCGTCCTTGAAGTTCTCAGCCGAGAGATCAAGGCCATACCAAACCGGAATCTGATGCCCCCACCACAGCTGGCGCGAGATGCACCAGGGCTCGATGTTTTCCAGCCAGTGGTAATAGGTCTTCTCGCCCGACTCGGGAATGATCTTGACCGTGCCGTCCTTGACCACATCCAGCGCGGGGCCGACGACCTTTTCGGCGTCGACGAACCACTGGTCGGTGAACATCGGCTCAATGACAACCTTCGAGCGGTCACCGAAGGGTTGCATGATTGGCTTGCTCTCGACCAGCGGCACCATCTTGTCGGCACCTTCGTGATCGGGCTTCAAAGCGGTTGAGCCCAGACGCGCGTCATCGGCGCGGGTCATCACGGCCAGACCGTCGGCGGTGATCTCTTCAACCACTTTCGCGCGCGCCTCGAATCGGTCGAGTCCACGCAGGTGATCGGGGATCAGGTTGATCGCATCGATCTCGTTTTCGGTGAACTCTTTGCCACGTGCGTATTCCTGCGCCTTGTCGGCCTCGTCGGCGTAAGGGGCACCATCGGCCCGCATCGCGCCTTTGGTGTCCATCAGGCGGTACATTGGAATGCCGCCACGCTTGGCGACCATATTGTCGTTGAAGTCATGCGCGCCTGTGATCTTCACTGCGCCTGAGCCGAAATCGGGATCCGGGTAGTCATCAGTGATGATCGGGATCTGGCGGCGATGCTCTTTCGGACCAACCGGGATTTCGCAGAGCTTGCCCACAATGGGCGCATAGCGCTCATCCGACGGATGAACAGCAACCGCGCCGTCGCCCAGCATGGTTTCGGGGCGTGTGGTGGCGATGGAAATATAATCCCGCTCCTCGCGGAAGATCACATTCCCATCTTCATCTTTTTCCAAATACTCATATGTCTCACCGCCGGCCAAGGGGTACTTGAAGTGCCACATATGCCCGGCGACCTCAATATTCTCGACCTCAAGGTCCGAGATCGCTGTCTCGAAATGCGGGTCCCAGTTGACCAGACGCTTGCCGCGATAGATCAGACCTTTTTCGTACATATCGACGAAGACCTTGATCACGGCGTCATGGAAATTGGCCGAGTTCTCATGCCCCGTGCGTGGATCACCTGCTGCACCGGCCATGGTGAAGGCGTTCCGCGACCAGTCACACGATGACCCCAGACGCTTTAGCTGTTCGATGATTGTACCGCCGTATTCGCCCTTCCATTCCCAGACTTTCTCAAGGAACTTCTCACGGCCCAACTCGCGCCGACCGGGCTGTTGCGTGTTGGCCAGCATCTTCTCGACCTGCATTTGCGTGGCGATGCCCGCGTGGTCCTGACCGGGTTGCCACAGCGTGTCGAACCCGCGCATCCGGTGCCAGCGGATCAGGATGTCTTGCAACGTGTTGTTGAATGCATGACCCACATGCAGCGCACCCGTAACGTTGGGCGGCGGGATCATAATGGTAAAGCTTTCGTCGCGCGATTTATTTGCGCCTGCCTTGAAGGCTCCGGCCTGTTCCCAGGCTTCATAGATGCGGGCCTCGGCCTCGGCCGCGTTGAATGTCTTTTCCATCGCCATGGGGTGCGTCCTGCGTCAACAAATTCGGGTCAGCGCCTGCAATAGCGAATGGAGGCAGGAAGGGAAAGGCCCTGCGCGCTTAGGTTATGCCAAAGCGGGCTTTGAAATAGGCGTCCACGCGCTGATAGGCGGGATCGTGGAAATCCAATGTCAGCAGCGAATGGTCCCTGCCGGGGTATTCAACCGTTTCCAACAGATCACCGAAAGCCTGTTCCAATGCTTGCATCAGTTTCTTAGGTGCCAGCTTGTCTTCGGAATATCGCATTGCCAGCCCGTGGCCTTTCGCAGCCATGCCTGCCGACGCTGCGCCGATATCCTGCGCGCTCATGTGCAGATGCTTGCCACCT
This sequence comes from Ruegeria sp. HKCCD4884, assembly GCF_013110855.1. Taxonomy (NCBI): domain Bacteria; kingdom Pseudomonadati; phylum Pseudomonadota; class Alphaproteobacteria; order Rhodobacterales; family Roseobacteraceae; genus Ruegeria; species Ruegeria sp. HKCCD4884. Next base: position 64,583 of record NZ_WVRJ01000005.1, on the reverse strand, counting down.
AAAACTGGCAATGCAGGTTGGCTGGCGACCCCGCCGACAACGGCGTCTTCGGCCATCAAAGTCAGGGCAAAACTGCCTGTCAGGCACATGCCGATGACACCTACACCGGCGCTACTTTCGCGCTGCTTGATCTCGTGGGTCAGGGCGCGCATCCACCCTGCGATAGGGCTTTGTTTGCCTCTGGCGAAGATGTTGAACTCTTTCCGAACGCAAAATAGACGGGCGGTGTTTTTGGCCATCTCGACCTTGCCGTAAGTGCCGAACAGATGTGGCAGGTAGACACGAAAACCGGATGCGTTCAGCTTTACTGCCAGCGCCAAAGTCTCTGGTCCGATTCCGGGCAATTCCTGAAGGATCAGGATCGGTGGCCCCTCTCCGCCGACATAGACGTCATGTGTCACGCTCTGACCGCCAGTTAGCGGAGCGGAAAAAGGAAAAACGGTGTCGTGGGTCCAGGTCATGACCAAACCTACTCCAACATCTGGCAGGCACAAACGAATTTCCGTGAGCCCCGCTGGACATCGTCGGGGCACGGGCTAGGCTCGGCCGCAAGATCCATAAGGAGGACCGCCCATGGAAAAATTCGGCAAGAGCCAGCCCGTCAAACGGACCGAAGATCAGCGGTTCCTGACTGGGCAGGGGCGTTACATGGATGATGCCGTGCCTGAAAATGCGCTGTTTGCTGCCTTTTTCCGCAGCCCGGTTGCCCATGGGGAAATTACAAGTTTAGATCTTGAGGATGCGCGCTCTGCCGAAGGCGTGCGACTGGTGATGACGTTGGATGATCTGGCAGCTTCGGGCATCGACACGGTGCTGAACGCCGCTGTTTTGCAGAACCGCGATGGATCGAAGGCGGCGGCGCCTGATCGGCACATGCTGGCCAAGGACCGCGTGCGCTTTGTCGGCGAGCCGGTGGCGGTTGTTATCGCGGATACGCTGGCAAAGGCGCAGGACGCGGTTGAGTTGATCTGGATGGACACGGAGGAGCGCCCTGCCAAGCTGGACGTGAAGGCAGGCGGTGAGATTCTGCACCCAGAAGCCCCCGACAACCGGGCCTTTGATTGGGGGCTGGGTGACGAAGCCGCCACCGAGGCCGCTTTCCAGGACGCGGCCCATACCGTGTCGCTGAACGTGCAGGACAACCGGGTCATCATAAGCTCGCTGGAACCGCGCGGATGTCAGGCCGATTGGTCCGATGGTCGTCTGCATTTTTCTTACGGCGGGCAGGGCGTCTGGGCGATGAAGGCGCAACTGGTTCAAAAGCTGAAGCTTGATGCTGAGGATATCCGGGTCACCACGCCGGATGTGGGCGGCGGCTTCGGCATGAAAGTGATGCCATATCCCGAATATTTCTGCGTCGCTGTCGCTGCGATGAAGTTGGGCCAGCCAGTGCACTGGATGTCGGACAGGTCCGAGGCGATGTTGTCCGATCACCATGGCCGCGATCTGCACTCGTTGGCTGAACTGGCCTTTGATGCTGATCACAAGATCACGGCCTACCGTGTCCACAGCAAGGTCAATCTTGGTGCCTATAACAGCCATTTCGGGCAGGCAATTCAGACAAGTCTGTTCAGCAAGGTGCTGATGGGTGTTTATGACGTGCAAACCACCTATCTGCGGGTCGAGGGGTTTTTCACAAACACGACGCAAGTCGATGCGTACCGCGGTGCAGGCCGCCCCGAAGCGATCTATGTGCTGGAACGCGCGATGGACCGTGCAGCGCGCGAGCTGGGGGTTGATCCGTGGGAGCTGCGGCGTAAGAACTTTATCCGCCCCAACGATTTTCCTTATACCTCGGCCACAGGCGAAACCTATGATGTCGGCGATTTCGACATGATCCTCAGTCGCGCAGCCAGCCAGACCATCGGCTTTGAGGCCCGCAAAACGGCAGATGCCGAGCACGGCCTGATCCGGGGGCAGGGCCTTTGTTACTATATCGAAAGTATTTTGGGTGATCCTTCCGAGAACTCAAAGGTCGAGTTTTGCGAGGATGGCAGAGTGAACCTTTACGTGGGCACGCAGTCGAACGGACAAGGGCATGAGACGGTTTACGCCCATTTCCTGTCGGACCAGACCGGTATTCCCATGGACAAGATCACTGTCATTCAGGGCGATACCGACAGGCTTGGCCACGGCGGCGGCACGGGCGGATCACGCTCGGTCACAGTGCAAAGCACAGCAACGCTCGCCACGATTGACAAGATGATCGCCGCATTCACGCCTTATCTGGCCGATAAGATGGGGGTCGAGGAAAACGATGTGAGTTTTGACCACGAGACATTCCGCGCGCCGGGGTCCAACCTGACGCCGACCCTGACCGAAGCGGCCGAGATGGCGCGCGTCGATGGACGTATGGATTTGCTACAGCATGAAGCGCGTGCCAACCTGGATGCCCGCAGCTATCCCAACGGCGCGCATGTTGCCGAAGTCGTGATCGATTCTTACACCGGGGAAACGTGGGTTGATCGCTATACGGTTGTTGATGATTTTGGCAACCTTATCAACCCGATGCTGGCCGAAGGGCAGGTGCACGGCGGGGTGGTGCAAGGCATCGGACAAGCGCTGAGCGAGCATGTTGTGCACGATGCACACGGGCAACTGCTCACGGCTTCGTTTATGGATTACGCCTTGCCCCGTGCCGCCGACATACCCATGATTAAGTTTACCTCGGTGCCGGTTCCGTCAACCTCGAACCCGATGGGCATGAAAGGGTGCGGCGAGGCCGGTACAGTGGGCGCGCTGGCCGCAGTGGCAAACGCGGTTCAGGATGCGCTCTGGGATCACGGGGTGCGGCAGGCGGATATGCCTTTCACACCTCAAAGAGTATGGGAATTGCTGACGCATGAATCTGTCGCGGCTGAGTAGAAAGGTTCTTGGATGGCTCGGACGGCCTTTGCGGTCCGAACATTCTGCCGAGGTTCTTCATCGCGAACCGCTCAGCCATGTCATCATCCTTGACGGTACCATGTCGACGCTCGAACCGGGGTTCGAGACCCATGCAGGGCAAACCTTGCGCCTGTGTTGCGAGATGGGCAGCAAGGTTTCGGTGTTCTATGAGGCAGGCGTGCAGTGGGAGAGCTGGAAGTCCTCGCTGGATGTGATGATGGGGCGGGGTATCAATCGCCAGATCCGCCGTGCCTATGGCTATCTTGCCTCACGCTACAAACCTGGGGACCGGATCTATTTCATTGGCTATTCGCGTGGGGCGTACGGCGTGCGCAGTCTGGCCGGGGTGATCGATATGATCGGCTTGCTCAAGGCCGAACACGCGACCGAGCGCAACATCCGGCAAGCCTATCGCCACTATGAATGCAATCCCAGTGGCACCGCCGCGCGCGATTTCCGCCGCAAGTTTTGTCACGACGAGGTTGAGATCGAGATGATCGGGGTCTGGGACACCGTCAAGGCGTTGGGCCTGCGGCTGCCGCTGTTGTGGCGCTGGGCCGAAGAACGCCACGCCTTTCACAACCATCAGTTGGGCCCCTCGACCCGCCACGGCTATCACGCAATGGCATTGGACGAGACGCGCGAGGTGTTCGATCCGGTTCTGTGGAAATGCATGCCCGAATTCAAAGGGCATGTGGAACAAGTCTGGTTCCGGGGCACACATGGTGACATCGGCGGGCAGTTGAACGGGTATGAAGAGGCACGGCCGCTCAGCAACATTTCCTTGATTTGGATGCTGGACAAGGCCGAGATGCACGGATTGCCGTTACCTGAAGGCTGGCGTGACCGCTTCCCCACCGATCCGCACGCGCGTTCGGTTGGGACGTGGCGCGGCTGGGGCAAGATTTTCCTGCTGCGCAAACACCGCAAAGTAGGCCGCGATCAATCCGAGCGTCTGCACGTCTCGGTTTCACCTGACGAATTGCCCGGTTGGGTGGCGATGCCGAACCTGCCGTCACATCCCGCGCAGTAGAGATCAGTCAAACAGCGCTGTTGCCGTCGAGGTAGATTGCGCTTCAAACGCTTCTGCAATGTCCCTCTCAATGTTTCGGGCAAGGGACAAGTCTGGCAGATTTGCTATTGGGAAGAAACCAACATCGCTGGTTTCGCTTCCCGCTTTGGGGTCAGCCTGCCCAACTTCGTCACACAAGAAGAAGAACTTATAGAAATCCCGTGCATCTGCCGGGTAGGGATGCCGCGCTTTGTGGCGTAGGGCGTACAAACGCTGCGCCCGAACGCGCAGCCCGGCCTCTTCCCAGACCTCACGCTCGATATTTTCTGCCGGAGAGCTGCCGATATCGGCAAAGCCGCCGGGCATCGACCAACACCCGTCACTACGTTCGCGCACCAGAAGGATGCGGTCGTCCCGGATCACCGCACCGCGAATATCGATACTGGGCGTGGCGTAGCCACCCGCGTGATCTGTGATCAGCCCTTCAATCCGCGAAATCGGTACCTGACCGAGATCAGCCAGCATGGCGCGGGCCATGGCGGCGATCTCGTCGTAACGTTCCCGGTCAAAAGGGTCTTTGGTGAAATGCTGGCCGGTTTCAGACAGGGCCAGCAGGCGCTTTGCACGGGCTAGCCAGGTATCCTCCATTGCTGTCAGATCCTGGCGCATCTGTGTTACCGGCGTCGGTCGCGACGCGCGCTCATGGGTTGGAAGGCCACGCCCACATGCGCCTCGCAATAGGGTTTGCCTGCTTCAACGGGCAGACCGCAGAACCAGAAATCTTCTGTCGCTGGATCGCCGACCGGCCATTTGCAGGTTTTCTCGGTCAGTTCCATAAGCGTCAGCTTCTTGGCCTTCTTTTCGACCTCGTTGACCTTTGCCAACGCCTCCGGGCTGATCTCGTTGGCCGACGGCTGTGGAGGCAACGGTTGACCGGCAGGGATGATCTGACGGCGGGCAGGCACGGCCGGTTTGGCCTCGGCCGCAGGGGCAGGGGCCGGACGTGCGGGTTCGGTCTTGGGCGCAGGCTTTGGCTTGGCCTTGGGTGCCGGAGCTGGTTTTTCCTTTGGCTCTGACTTGGCCGGAGAAGCGCCCGCTGCCCGGTTGGACAGGCCCAGGCGATGCACTTTACCGATCACCGCGTTGCGGGTCACACCGCCCAGTTCCTTGGCAATCTGGCTGGCCGACTGGCCTTCGCCCCACATCTTCTTCAGCAGTTCTACGCGCTCGTCTGTCCAGGACATCGTTAGCCTTTCAAAAGCGGAAAGCGGCCCCGGATTCGGGCCGCCTTGGGAAATCGTCTCAGCCCCCTATTCTAAACACTGCAGCCCGAGTTACAAGCTGTCTTCGAATCAGGTTGAGGGTAAACCATGCAGAATTCCGCAGAACAGACCGCGCACCGCTTCGGAGCAGTCAACTGGATGGGCCTTTACACGCTGGCGCAGCGCGAAACTCTGCGCTTTCTGGCGGTTTGGACGCAAACCCTTTTAGCGCCGTTGGTCACAGCGGGCCTGTTTCTGCTGATCTTTAACATTGCCATAGGGCCCAGCCGCCCGGATGTCATGGGGGTGCCGTTCCTGGTCTTTCTGGCACCGGGGATCATGATGATGACGGTGATCCAGAATGCCTTTGCCAACACATCGTCTTCCATGGTCATTTCCAAAGTACAGGGCAATATCGTGGATACCCTGATGCCACCGCTGTCGCCGCTTGAAATCCTGCTTGGCTATCTGGCGGGGGGAATCGCCCGAGGCATCCTGATTGCGTGCGTCGTCGCTGTTGCGCTGGCCTTGGTTCTTGGCATCGTGCCACAAAACTTCATTATCGCGACGACCTTCGTCGTTTTGGGCGGCGCTTTTATGGGAGCACTGGGTCTGTTTGCCGGAATTTTTGCCAATAAGTTTGACCAAATGGCAGCCATTACCAATTTCATCGTCACACCGCTGGCCTTCCTGTCGGGCACGTTCTACTCGGTTCAGGCGCTCCCCCCGGTTTTGAACCGTCTGACTCATCTGAACCCGGTGTTCTATCTGATCGACGGGTTGCGTTACGGCATGATCGGTGTCTCGGACAGTTCGCCTTGGGTGGGAATGGCCGTCTGTGCCTTTGCAACGGTGGTGATCGGTCTCATCACCTGGCAGATGTTGCGCACAGGGTATCGCCTCAAGGCGTAGTGCTGCGCAGGCGACGTCACGTAAAGTTGATGCGTTTTCCGACTGTTATGTTGGCGGCAAGGGCCGAGTAGGGTACTTGGTTACCGAAGAACGACAGGCGATTTTCTTATGGCTCTTACAGAACTTATTGTCGGTGGGGATTTTCAATCACCCGGCATCACGGGTCCGTTTCAGATCTTCAGCACCTATGGGGCGTGGTTCGGCAACGAAATTGAGATTGGTCAGGAATCACTCTTTTTTAGCGGTGGAGATCCGTCAGATCTTGTCCTTGAGCTTGACGGCAACGCCGGCCCGACTTCGGTTGTTCAGCAGAGTTTTGTGGTGACCGGTGACAACCGAGGTGCCACGCTGAGTTTCGACATCGGTGCCCGAAACACGGGCGGGGTGTTTGCAGACCCGGTTCTTGTTGAGGTTGTGGATTCCAGCAACACCGTGATTTTTCAGCAAGTCGTGACACCGACCACTGTGGGAAGTTTCACGAACGTTTCCCTGAACTTCAATTTCGGTGCCGAAGGGACGTACACGCTTCGCTTTACCGAGCAGGGTCCAAACAACAGTCTTGGGACGATACTAGATAATGTCTCGTTGATGGTTTGTTTCACATCTGGCACCCGGATCAAGACACCGGATGGTGAAGTGGACATCGATGACCTTTCAGCGGGCGACTTGGTTTCAACTCTGGACGGTGAGCCGCAGGCTATCCGTTGGATCGGGTCCAAGAAACTCAGCCGTCTGGACTTGATCGCCAATCCCAAAATACGGCCGATACGCATTCGGAAAGGCGCGCTTGGTCTGGGCATGCCAGCAACCGATCTGACTGTTTCCCCTCAGCACCGTCTGTTGGTGCGCTCAAAAGTAGCGCAACGGGTTCTGGGAGAGGCTGAAATACTAGTTCCCGCCAAGAAACTTACCGGGTTGCAGGGGATTGAGAGAGTCGAAGCCTGTGAAGAGGTCGAGTATTTCCATTTTGCACTCGAAGACCACTCAATTGTGGTCGCGGATGGTGCCTATGCCGAATCTCTCTACATCGGCCCCGAAGCCATGAAAATGCTGAGCGCCGAAGCAATCGAAGAACTGGAATGTCTGTTTCCCGACCTTCTCGATGAAACAACCAGTCCCACACCCGTGCGACCTTTTCATGCCCACGGAAAGCACATCAACCGATTGTGCCAACGCCTGATTCAGAACAAAAAACCCGTGGTGGAAGTGTCTGCATGACAGATGATATATTTCTGGACCTTCCTGAAGAGATAAATCTGAAAGGCGAGCGAAACCTGCTCGTCCTGGCAAACGTCCTGATCCGTCAGCAGCAGATCCCACAGGAAACCGCATCGCGGGAAATCGAAGCGGCCTATGTCCGGGCTGCCGAGGCGGAGTATGGGGCCGAGTACGAATTCTGGGCCAAGCTCAAGAAAGACGGGTCAATTGAATTGGCTCAGGTTCTTAAAGTCGTCGACGTTATGTTGAATGAGTACCGTGAAGTCGCGCTCACCGATATTAGAAACACGCAGTCGGATGCCGAACTTGGGCACTATGTCGTAAATCCCGTGCCCCCCATTCATCCGCACAGGATTTCAGAGTGGTTACGGTCAGGCGAGACACAGATTCGGAACTTATCGATCAATGTGCGCTGAAGGGTGTTTAACCACCCGCGCTTCACGCCAGACCAAAATCAATCCTCCCGCCAGAATAATGGCGGACCCGATCAGGCTTGTCCGATCCGGGATCACATCGAACACGACGAAATCGTAAAACGCAGCAAAGATCAGTGTCGCATAGCTGATCGGTGCTACAAAAGAAGCATCCGCCCGCGCCATGCCATTGACGAAACAGGCTTGCGCGCAGGCCATCAAAACGCCGATTCCAGCCAACGCTGCCCATTGCGCCGAAGTTGGCGTCTGCCACACTGCAATCACTGCAACAGTGGCGATTGCCAATCCCATGGAGTTGTTCACCAATAAGATCTGAATCGGAATTTCGCGGCCAGACAGCTTTTTGATGAAAATTAACTCCATTCCAATGACCGCGGCTGCGGTCAAAGCCAGCAAAGCCGCAGGTTGAAAACTGGCCGGGGTCGGGCGCAACAGAATCAATGCGCCGATAAGGGCAACGGCCGCCGCCAGCCAGCGCCAGGGCCCAACCCCTTCTTTCAATAGCGGGATCGCCAGAACCATGGCAAAAACCGGGTTTAGGAATGAAATCGCAGTAGCATCTGCCATCGGAATGTAAGCGACCGAAGCAAACATCAGTGTGATACCCAGCCACCCAAAACTGGTACGCCCGATATGCAGCCTCCAATGCGGGCGTCTAAGGGTCGGGCGCATTACAGCAACGGCTGAGACAATCACAAGAAACGCAAACAAAAATCGACCATGGCTGATCTGCATCGGATGCAGTGGCGGGCCCAGCGTATCCGTGCCAAGCGCCTTGGCCAGCAAGGTCGTGCCAGCCAGAAGAGCGCTGGCGGCAAAGATCAACAAGGCCGCGAGGGCTGGATTCTGGCGTGCGGGTGTCATGCCCCAGCGGTGCGACACGCGGACGCGAATGACAAGTAGGAAATCTCGCCGTTATTACTTCCGAGCGAATTTTCGAAGCATCGCAGATAAAGGGTTTCCAGATCGAACCAGCCTCGTTATACGAGCCGCCATGATCAAAGCCGCACATATCATGCGACTCCGACGCCGACGCCTGACCGCGTAACCGGCCCGTTTGATCTATTGCGCGTTCAAAATCTGCGCAAACCCCACCAAATCTGTTGACGACCAAGGCTCTCGTGTATCACTCACAGGGCTCAAGCTATTCGAAAAGGATGATCCGATGATCCCGTCCGTTCTGCCGACCTATAACCGTGCGCCCCTGACATTTGTGAAGGGCGAAGGCGCCTGGCTGACCGAGGCGGATGGCCGACGTTTCTTGGACCTCGGGGCGGGGATCGCAGTGAATGCGCTGGGCCACGCGCATCCAGCACTGGTGGCCGCACTGACCGAACAGGCGCATGCCGTTTGGCATGTCTCGAACTTGTACAACATCCCACAGCAGCAGGCGCTGGCCGACAAACTGGTGGAACAAACCTTTGCCGATACGGTGTTCTTTACGAACTCGGGCACTGAATCCTGCGAGTTGGCCGTGAAAATGGCTCGTAAGTATTTCTACGACAAAGGTCAGCCCGAGCGGGTCGAGATCATAACCTTTGACGGCTCATTTCATGGCCGGTCCTCGGCTGGTATCGCCGCCGCTGGTTCTGAAAAGATGACCAAAGGCTTCGGCCCGTTGCTGCCCGGCTTCGTTCATCTTGCCTTCGGCGATCTTGACGGCGTCACCAACGCTATAACCGATAAAACCGCAGCGATCCTGATCGAGCCGGTTCAGGGCGAAGGCGGCATCCGCCCGGTGCCTGATGCTGAACTCAAAGCTCTGCGTCAAATTTGCGACGACAACGGTCTACTGTTGATCCTTGATGAGGTCCAATGTGGTGTTGGCCGTACCGGCAAGCTCTTTGCGCATGAATGGGCCGGGATCACTCCCGATATCATGATGGTCGCCAAAGGCATTGGCGGCGGTTTCCCTCTTGGCGCGGTGCTGGCAACCGAAGATGCCGCCTCGGGCATGACGGCTGGCACCCATGGCTCGACCTATGGCGGCAACCCGTTGGGCTGCGCTGTGGGCTGCGCTGTGATCGATCAGGTCGCAACGCCAGCTTTCCTCGAAGGTGTAAACCGCAAGGCCGGCCTTCTACGTCAAAAACTCGAAGGTCTGATTGCCGACCACCCTGATGTATTCGAAGAGGTTCGCGGCTCTGGCTTGATGCTTGGTCTCAAGTGCACGGCACCCAACATCGATGTCGTGAATGCGGGGTATGACCACGAGGTCATCACCGTCCCCGCCGCGGACAACGTAATCCGCCTCTTGCCACCACTGACATTGACCGAGGATGACATCGCACAGGCCATGATCCGCCTCGACAAGGCCGCGAAACAAATCGAAACCCAGCTTGCGACGGCCTAAGCTTCATCTTTTCCCAAATACTCCGGGGGTTTGGGGGCTGGCCCCCACCCGTCATCAGCCAAAAAGCGAAGTAAAATGAACCATTTCCTCGACATCCATAAAACCGATGCAAGCGACCTGAGGGCCATGATTGATCAGGCAGGCGCAATGAAACAGGCGCGTCTGGGTCGACCCAAGGCAGCACTTGATCAGGAACAACCTCTGAAAGACCGGATGGTCGCGTTGATCTTTGAAAAGCCTTCGACCCGGACGCGCGTATCCTTTGACGTTGGCGTGCGCCAGATGGGTGGGCAGACCATGGTGCTTTCGGGCAAGGACATGCAACTGGGCCATGGCGAGACGATTGCCGACACAGCCCGCGTGCTGTCCCGTTATGTCGACATGATCATGATCAGGACCTTTGATGAAACGATCCTGACCGAGATGGCAGAATACTCGGACGTGCCGGTGATCAATGGCCTGACCGACCGCACGCATCCCTGCCAGATCATGGCCGACGTGCTGACGTTCGAAGAACATCGCGGCCCCATCGCAGGTAAAAAAGTGGTCTGGACCGGAGATGGGAATAACGTCTGCGCCTCGTTCCTGCACGCGGCGGGCCAGTTCGGGTTCGATCTGACGTTCACAGGTCCGGCGCAATTTGATCCCGAAGAAGAATTCATGGGTTTTGCCCGCCAGAAGGGCTCGCAAATCGTGGTGGAACGCGACCCGTTCAAAGCCGTTGAAGGGGCTGATCTTGTGGTCGCAGACACCTGGGTTTCCATGCATGATTCCCAATCGGCCAAAGAACGTCGCCACAACCTGCTGCGCCCCTATCAGGTCAACACGGAACTTATGTCCCACGCCAAACCGGATGCGTTGTTCATGCACTGCCTGCCCGCGCACCGTGAAGAAGAAGCTACGTCCGAGGTGATGGACGGCCCGAACTCCGTCATTTTCGATGAAGCAGAAAATCGTCTTCACGCGCAAAAAGCGGTCATGCGCTGGTGCCTCGGCGTTTAGGCTCGTCGACGGATATCCCAAACCTTTAGCTTGGCGAGCGTCCGTACGCTCGCCAAGAGAACCAGAACGCATAACGTGGTCTTGGTCATGATTTCCATTGTTCCCTCGATCAGCATCGCGTGAACAACGCTGCCGATAATTGTCACCATTGCCAGACCGGTATGGCTAAGTCGCCAAAGGCGAAACCGCAGGTTCAAACGTTGGCGCATGACACCCAAAAGAGCCGCTGCAAAAGCTGACCACATCGCGATGACACCCCAATTCGAAAACGGGGTGGCTGAAACAAAAAGCAAGGCGTCGACTACGTCTGGCGGGCTGGTGATCCATAGACCTCCCACATGGATCAATATGGCCACGATCAGGGCCAATCCACACCGCCTGTGCCAATGGCGGCTGGATACAGGGGAAAGTCCAGGCAACCAGCGCCCTGCCAGCAGCGGTTGCAGCAGCAAAAGGCACATTCCGATAATGCCTGCAAATCCAGCGAGAATGTAGATCGGATCACGCCACGCCAGATAAGGGCTGAGGGCCGCTGCGATGACCGGGATTGCTAGGGCTGCACTCAACAGCACCCAGATCAGACTGCGCCTCAGCACCACTCAGAGAGGCTGCAATACAAAGTGCGCGGCGAGTGTCTTATCCCTTGCGCTCGACATCACAGGGCGCAGGAAAACGGTCTCGAACTCCCCGCTGTCATAGGCCAAATGCCCGTGAGGTTGACCGAAGGCGGGCACGATCTGCGGCATCTCCAGCCGAAACTCACCCTTCGCATCCGTCAACGTCGCGCCATGGCTGTGCGGATCGCGTTCGTGCCCCTCGGTCGTATGCGCCCAGATCTGAATGCGTTGGCCGGGCAGGGGAACTCCGTCGCCTGCACGCCGCACCGTGCCGGTCATCCAGAACCCACCGCCACCGATCCGATTCACGATAGGTGCTCCGGGACGGTAATTGTTCGATCCGCCCCGCATCGACGGCGTTGGTGCGAGCCCGCTCGCACGTGCTAGTGACAAAAGCCCTGAGGCGCCAGTTGCCACAACAGCGGCACCTTGGGTGATCAGTGAACGACGGGAGAGCAACGCGTCAGCCATTGAGAAACCTCCAATCCGCGACCCCTTACGGTCCGATATCGATACTCAAGATAGCATGGTTCTGGTGGATTCCGAGGCACACCGGATCACAAAATCCTACTCTCACGGTTCTGTGAGGCGGACAGGGGTGGCGGCACCGAATCTTTTTGACGTTTCGTTTTACAAGGTGCGATGCTTACGGACATTGTGTTTGAAACGAAAGGTCGTGCCATGACACAAGCGGATCAGGTCTCAGCCGAGGATATAGCTGCATTCCGACACGACGGTGCAGTTGTTCTGAGGTCCAAATTCTCGCGCGACTGGCTGTCGTTGTTGCGTGAAGGCATCGACGCCGACCTTGAAAATCCGACCGACAATTTCACGCGCCACACCAAAGACCCAAACGCCCCCGGCTATTTCGAGGATTACTGGGCCTGGAACAAGATCCCCCAATTCACCGATTTCGTTCACAACTCACCTTGCGCGTCACTTGCCGCCGGGTTGCTGGGCGCACCGTCCATCAACCTTGTTATGGACAACTGGTTCCTTCGTGAAGCCGGATCAACATCCCGCCCGCCGTTTCATCAGGATCTGTCGTATTTCGATTTTGAGGGCACTATGTGCGTGCTGTGGTTGCCGCTGGAGCCGGTGACGAAGGAAAACGGCATCGCATTCGTCAAAGGTTCGCACCTGTGGAACAAGCTGTTCATGCGGGTGCGCTTTGCTGATGGGCATCCGAGTTATGAGCCGACTGAGGTTGCCGGGCAAACCTATCACCCGCCACCTGACGTGAATGCGGACCCTGATGCGTATGACCTGTTGCAATGGGATCTGGAGCTTGGGGACTGCATCTTTTTCGATATGCGAACCTTGCATGGCGGGCTATCGGCAACGACCCCATCGGAAACGGTTCGCCGTTTTACCCTCCGCATGACTGCTCCGGATGGCGTCATCCGATACCGCGGCGACTGGGCCAAGGGCGAGCGTGCGCAGTTCGAGGCCGCTGGATATGGCGAAGGGGATCGGATCGACGGCGCATTCTTCCCTCAGCTCTGGCCACGATAAGAGCGCTCATTTCGCACCTGGTATGTGCGAAGATGCACTTTATCAGGACGTGGTTAGGGTTATCTCTGTTATCAGCGAACGATGTGCCAGCCCGGCCATCTGAGATTTAGGGAGAAAAGGAATGAGCTGGAACCCGACCCACAATCCAGATTGCGTCTCGGAAAATCCGGCGCTGGATACGTTGATTATTCCGCGCGCCCGAGATCTGGGAGGTTTCGAGGTGCGCCGCGCTTTGCCTTCGGTCCAACGGCAATTGGTGGGCCCGTTCATCTTCTTCGATCAAATGGGTCCAGCTGAATTCATCACCGAAGGTGGCATAGACGTACGGCCCCACCCGCATATCGGGTTGGGCACTGTCACGTACCTCTATCAGGGCGAGTTTGAGCACCGCGACAGCCTTGGCACCCACCAGATGATCTATCCGGGTGAGGTTAATTGGATGGTAGCAGGGCGCGGCGTGACCCATTCCGAACGCACCAGCGATGAGACACGGGGCAAGAAACACAGTCTGTTTGGCATCCAGACCTGGATCGCCTTGCCCGAAGCGCATGAGGATATGGCCCCTGATTTTGAGCACCACAAACAAGGCGCGCTGCCGCACATTCAGGATGCGGGTGTCAGCGCGCGGCTAATCCTGGGCTCAGCCTATGGTGAGTCCAGCCCGGTCACCATGCTGTCTGAGACGTTCTATCTGGATGTACAGCTTGAGCCCGGCGCGTCCTTCCCGCTGCCAGACGATCACGAGGATCGCGGTGTCTATGTGACGCAGGGTTCAGTCGAGATCGCGGGCGACACGTTTGACGAAGGCCGCATGATGGTGTTCCGCCCCGGAGACAAACTGTCGGTCAAGGCGGGTCCTTTGGGGGCGCGGCTAATGCTGCTGGGCGGTGCGACACTGAACGAAGACCGATATATCTGGTGGAACTTCGTATCCTCTTCGAAAGAAAAGATCGAAACTGCAACGCGTGAGTGGAAAAGCGCCGATTGGGCCAATGGTGCCTTTCATCTTCCGCCCGGCGACGATCAGGAATTTATCCCGATTTCTAAGGAACTTGAGCGAACCAAACCACGTCTAGCGCGATAACCGGCCATCCCCGTCGAGGCGGGGTTGTGTAACCGGCAGTTTGCGGTGATCCTTTCATGTATTTCTGAGGGGATATTATGAAACTAGTCATTGCGGGCGCGGGCAGTATTGGCTGCTATTGCGGAGCTCTGTTGGCCCGAGCGGGTCATTCCGTCACCTTACTGGGCCGTGCGTATGTGCTGGATCCGATCCGCGAAAACGGGTTAACGGTCACAGATTTTGACGGGCTCGACTATACGGCACCAGCAGCGTCGTTGGCTCTCAGCCAGGATCCAACCTGTCTGGGGCATGGGGAACTGATCATCGTTACCGTGAAATCGGGGGCTACGGCGGATATCGCCGACCAGATCAGCACCGAGGCTTTGCCAGACGTGCCGGTTCTGTCCTGGCAGAACGGGATCGAAAACGCAGCGACCTTGCGCGCAGCCCTGCCCGGGCGTGATGTGCGCGCCGGAATGGTGCCTTTCAACGTTGTGCCAAATGGCCCTGGCACCTATCACCGGGCGACATCGGGCGAGATTGTTATTGAAAGCGGTCCGGGCGATCTGGCGTCCCGCCTCAGCAGCCCGGATCTGCCTGTTTTGGCGAGCGACCAGATCGAAGCCGTGCAATGGGGCAAGTTGCTGATCAACCTGAACAACGCGCTGAATGCGTTGTCAGGCCTTACGATTGTGGATCAACTGACAAACCGCGACTGGCGCATCCTCGTTGCAGATCAGATGGCAGAAGCGCTTTCCGTTCTAAAAGCAGCGGGGCACCCTGTGGCCTCTACCACGCCGCTTCCCGCCTGGATGACCCCGCATATCCTGCGGCTGCCGACGCCCTTATTCACCCGCATTGCGGCCAGGATGCTGACCATTGATCCCAGCGCCCGAACCTCGATGGCCTACGATTTGATGGCTGAACGGCAAACGGAAATCGATAGCTTGCAAGGCCATATCATACGATTGGGTCGAGAAACCGGCGTGCCGACACCCATCTGCACGCAAGTGTCTGACCTGATCAAACACGCGCCCGATCATCCTCTGACGCCGGATCAGATCAGGCTGTGACCACCCACGTCACACGAAGGCAGTCAGCATCCAATAGATAACGGCCGACATGGTTGCAGCCGCAGGTACGGTGATCACCCATGCCGCCACAATGGTCATGAAATGTGAGCGCCGTACCAGCTTGCGACGACGGTGCTCTTCTGGGGCCAGACTTTGGGTCGCTGCACGTCGAAAGCTGACTTGCTTGCGCCGCCGTTCAGAGTGCCATTCACGGTAAAAGCCGACGCCAAAGACCGCACCCACTGCAATATGTGTTGAGCTGACCGGAAGGCCAAGCCAGCTGGCTACGATCACGGTAATTGCGGCCGAAAGGGCAACGCAGAAGGCTCGCATGGGGTTCAGCTTGGTGATCTGGCTACCGACCATACGGATAAGCTTGGGGCCGAACAGGAACAGGCCGAACGAAATGCCAAACGCGCCGATGATCATCACCCAAAGCGGGATTGTAACTTTTGAAGCGAAATCTCCGAATTCTGCCGCGTGCACAATCGCAGCCAAAGGGCCGACCGCGTTGGCCACGTCATTGGCACCATGGGCGAAACTCAGGAACGTCGCCGAGATGATCAGAGGCAGGCCAAACAGGGTTTTCAGCGATCGTGTCCGGTTTTCAAGCCCTTCGGACTTGCGCCGCACCCAAGGCACGGCGGCGGACCAGGCCAGCAGACCCGCGCCGAAACCGATCAGAAGAGCCATCTCAAGCTCAATCTTCACGATGCGTTTCAGACCTTTGACCGCAAGGTAGGTTGCAAAAGCCCCTGCCATCACCGCCACAAGAATAGGCACCCATTTTCGGGCAGCCGCAATCTTGTCGTCCTGATACTGGATCTTGGCCTTGATGAGCGCCAGAAAACACGCGGCAATCACACCGCCCAGCACGGGCGAGATCACCCAACTGGCTGCAATCGCGCTCATCGTACCCCAGCTGACTGCGCTCAGCCCCGCAGCTGCGATTCCGGCGCCCATAACCCCGCCGACAACCGAGTGCGTGGTCGATACTGGCGCGCCGACCCAAGTCGCCAGATTGACCCACATGGCTGAAGAAATCAGAGCCGCCATCATGGCCCAGATGAACACATTGCTGTTCTGAACCGAAGTAGGGTCGATAATGCCCTTCGAGATGGTCGAGACCACATCGCCACCTGCCAGCAACGCGCCCGCGCTTTCGGCAATGGCGGCAATCACAATGGCCCCGCCCATGGTCAGCGCGTTTGCACCAACTGCCGGGCCCATGTTGTTGGCCACATCATTGGCGCCGATATTGATCGCCATATAGGCCCCGAAAGCGGCAGCAGCCACCACGATATAGCTGCCCTCTGCTTGGCCAAACAGAACGGCTGCCAGCAGTCCTGCAACGACCATGAACGCCAACGCGATGCCGGGTGCCAGCATGGGGCGCGACACGTGTATGCTGGCGTTTTCAACGCGAGAAATGCGATGCAGATCGGTATCTAGCGCCTGCCAGCGTGGTTTTGGGTTTGTATCAGACATGGGCTTGATCAGTTTTTCAAAGACCGCCCGCAGCTAACGGTTCGCTATTGCAAGAGCAAGCCACGTGTCATGAAATTGTTGTGTAAACGTTACATTTTGCGCAACAACGCCCGCAACTCAGGTTCCTGCACGTGCGAGGCCGCCTCAGCCGGGGAAAACCATTTGCGTGTTCGCTGATGAGCTTCGGGGAAATCTTCGACCAGCTTGCTGACAGCAATCCGGTAGACATTGGTCAGCACCGGCTGAGCAGACCCGTCCTTGAGGATTTTGTCATAGGTAAAGTGACCTACCGGCGTCTTATCAACGGTTTCCGCGCGCACTCCGGCCTCTTCCCAGGCTTCCTGCAGTGCTGTTTCAGCCCCGTCCAGACCGTCGATGGGCCAACCTTTCGGAATGATCCAGCGACCTGTGTCACGGCTTGTGATCAACAGAACTTCGTCCTGGCCTTTCTTTTTTCGGGTGCATAGGGCCGCGAACTGCACCCGCCGAGGGCGCAGGATCACAGGTCTGCCGACCTCTTCCCATAGATTTCGCAGTTTTGAGCCCATTAGAAGCGGTTTACCCATATGCTGTCATCGGAATTGAAGGGACGTAACAGTGGAAATGTTGAATTTCAATTAAATCTTCAGGAATTCTCTGTTCAAGAGCGGTTTTAGGGGCGGATTGCGGAAGTACTGTGTGTTTTGAGCTTTTGGGGCGAGTCTAATCGCGCCTGCGTTTGGCTCTTAGCGTGGGGTCGGCTTGGGTTGGGTCCTCGGGCCAGGGATGTTTGGGGTATTGCGCCCTCATGTCCTTACGGACGTCTGCGTAAGAGCCAGCCCAAAATCCAGGCAGATCGCGTGTGATCTGGATTGGGCGCTGCGCAGGGGACAGAAGGGTGATCTTCAGCGGCGTGCCCCCGACAACCGGATGACTGGACACGCCAAACAACTCCTGTAACCGGACCGAGATTTCTGGGACCGCAGCACTGTAATCAATCGGCACCTTGCGCCCCAGCGGTGTTTCAAACGACCCCGGCGCGCGCCGGTCCAGCTCTTGCGTTTGGGACCAATCCAATCTGGCGCGCAAGGCGGGCAATAGATCGAACCGCTTCAAATCTTCTGCACTTTTGACACCTGAGAGCATTGGCAGCAGCCAGTCCTCCAAACTGGCCATCAGACCTTCGACCGAGAAATCGGGCAAGTCGACCCCGTCCGCGCGAACCAGTTCGACCCGAGCCGCCAGTCGCGCGGCAGCCCCATCCAATCGCAAGCCCAGATCACGCACCCCGCCCAACATTGTCCTGGCGACAACATCATCCGGGACATCCTTCCAGATACGATCATCCAGCGTGATCGATCCGAACCGCTCCTGCCGTCGGGACACAACCCGGCGCTCGCGTTTCGACCATGTACAGCTGTCTGTCCATGCGATTTGGTCCGAGAACAAATCCCGGATCTCTTGTTCCGAGATCTGTGTGGCCAGACGCACCTTTGCTTCGCGCGGGTTGCCGTCCGTATCGGTCACAACCAAGTAAGGCGCGCCTGCCAGCGTGTCGCCGTTGTCCAGAACAACGCCTTTGCCGCCCGAAAGCACATAGCGTGGCGCTTCACCCTTGCGCCTTTGTCCTATGCGATCTGGATAGGCGAGGGCGGCCATAGCAGCCGTGCTTTGCGGCTCGGATCCGTCGGTGGCTTGCGCCCGCAACCGTTTGGCCTCGGCCTTTATTCGGTCCAGGGCACCCATATTCACCTGCCAGACGCGGTTGCGTTGAAACGCCCGCACATCCCGAAGCGCCTCTTGCCTCAGCGCGATATCGACCGGAGCACCGCGCAGAGGGTCGCGCTCGGCCATCAGCGCGGCCAGTGGTGCGGCCTGCACGCCTGCGCGCTCTAACATGTGACCCAGCCTGGGGTGCAGAGGCAGCGCTGCCAAGGCGCGCCCGTGATCCGTGATCCGGCCGTTGCTGTCCAATGCGCCCAGCATTCTTAGCAAAGCCCGCGCCTCGGACATGGTTCCGTCGGGTGGTGGGGTCAGGAAAGCCAAGTCGCTGGCATCCGCGCCCCAAAGGGCCAACTCTAACGCCAACCCGGTCAAATCGGCTGCCTCAATCTCGGCTGGCGGGTAGGCGGCCAGCGCGCCTTCCTCACCTTTTGACCAGAGCCGATAACAAACGCCTTCGGTCACACGGCCCGCGCGGCCTGCGCGTTGCGTCGCTTCGGCCCGTGTCACGCGGTCTGTGACCAGCCGCGACATACCCGAGCCCGGATCAAACCGTGCCCGCCGCGCTTGCCCCATATCCACGACCACGCGGATATCGGGGATGGTCAGCGACGTTTCGGCAATCGACGTCGCCAGCACCACTTTGCGCCCGGTCTTGGCAGGGACAATCGCCGCACGCTGGGCGGCAAAGGGCATTGCTCCGAACAGCGGATGCACGGCGCAGGCTTCGGGCAGCCGGGACTTCAACGCGCCTTCAGCCCGACGGATCTCGCCCTCGCCGGGCAGAAAAACCAAAAGGCCCCCCCCTGTTTTGCGCGTTTCACGCTCGGCCTGTACCACCAGTTCAACCAGTGCATCCTGACGCCGAGCCTGAGGCGCAAGAGGGCGATCCAGCCAGCGGGTCTCAACGGGAAAGCTGCGCCCCTCGGACGTGATCAGCGGGGCGTCCATCAACCGGCCAACGGGTTCTGCGTCTAATGTGGCGGACATGGCCAGCAGGATCAGATCATCCCGCAGCGCACCCGCCACCTCAAGACACAGCGCCAGTCCGAGATCGGCGTTCAGAGAGCGTTCGTGGAACTCGTCAAAAATCACCGCGCCAATACCGGGCAGATCAGGGTCGGATTGCAGCATCCGGGTCAGGATGCCTTCGGTCACAACCTCGATCCGTGTGTCTTTAGACACTTTCGTGTCGCCGCGCACGCGGTAACCAACGGTTTGCCCCGCGCGTTCGCCCAGAGTTTCGGCCATCCGCTCTGCCGCCGCCCGTGCCGCCAAGCGGCGGGGCTCCAGCATCACGATCTTACCGTCGCACAGGCCCGCCTCGAGCATCGCCAATGGCACCCGCGTGGTCTTGCCTGCGCCTGGTGGCGCTTGCAAAACTGCTCGCCCATGTTTGCTTAGGGCTTCCAGCAAGTCGGGAACGGCGTCATCTATCGGCAGGCTTGTTATCATGCGGACCTTATCCGCCATCGTTTCGATGGCGTCTAGTTCCCGCACGCCCATCGGCACCTTTCCCAGAACGAAATGACGCAGGTTTTGTTTGGAACGCATTTCCTGCGCTCTCTGGTCTGGACAAACGCCCCCTGACCACGGCAACTATTCCTGCCTCATGGATCGGGACAAGAATGCAGACAGACAGTTTAAGCGACAGGATTTTGAATGGTGAACGTCGGGCGCTGGCGCGTGCGATTACTCTGGTCGAAAGCAACCGTGCTGATCACCGGGCACAGGCCAGCGATCTTTTGGCCCAACTGGCGGGATCCGGACGTCAGGCGTTGCGGATTGGTCTGTCGGGGACACCCGGTGTGGGTAAGTCCACTTTCATCGAAAGCTTTGGCATGATGCTGACAGGGCAGGGGCTGCGCGTGGCGGTATTGGCGGTTGACCCCAGCTCGGCCCGTTCGGGTGGATCGATTCTGGGTGACAAGACCCGGATGGAGCGCCTGAGCCGCGAAAAGAACGCCTTTATCCGTCCTTCTCCCAGTCAAAGCAACCTCGGGGGCGTTGCACGCCGCACCCGTGAGGCCATCGCCCTGTGCGAGGCTGCGGGCTATGATGTGGTGCTGATCGAAACCGTCGGGGTCGGGCAGTCGGAAACGGTTGTGTCCGAGCTGTCGGATCTGTTCCTGCTGTTGTTGGCCCCTGCGGGCGGAGACGAATTGCAGGGTGTGAAGCGCGGCATCATGGAAATGGCCGACATCATCCTGATCAATAAAGCCGATGGTGACTTGAAGGCGACCGCAACGCGTACCTGCGCTGACTATGCAGGCGCATTGCGGCTGCTGCGCAAGCGTCCACAAGACCCGGAAGGTTTTCCCAAGGCCATGACTGTTTCAGCGGTTGAAGAGCAGGGCCTGGAGCAGGCATGGGACGAAATCCAATCCTTGACCCGATGGCGTCGTGACAATGGCATATGGGAGGCAAACCGCTCCGCGCAGGCGCGCTACTGGTTCGATCAAGAGGTTCGCCATGCTCTGCTTGCGCGCCTTGACACGCCGCAAGCCAGGGCCGAGATGCAGCGTCTGAACGCCGAAGTCTCAGCGGGACATTTGAACCCGGCCAAAGCGGCGGAAGAACTGCTCAGCACGCTGACCTGATGGTTGGGCGCGGGCAAGGATCGTGATGGCCGAGCAAAATGAAAGATTTCGCGCGGTCTGTCTTGACCCTCCCGGCGATTCCCACTACACGCATCCAACCAGTTTTCGGGCGCGACTTCGGGTTGCGCCCCTTGTGATTTGGCCAAGGGTCTGAAGCCCGGCCTCCAGAAACAAAGGAAGAAACCATGTCGCGCCGTTGCGAACTGACCGGAAAAGGCCCGATGACTGGCAACAATGTCAGCCACGCCAACAACAAAACCAAACGTCGTTTCCTGCCGAACCTGAACGACGTCACCCTGCAGTCCGAGACTCTGGGCCGTGGCGTCAAGCTGCGCATCTCGGCAGCTGCCCTGCGCTCGGTCGACCACCGCGGTGGTCTGGACGCGTTCCTGGCCAAAGCCAAGGACGAAGAGCTGTCGGCAAACGCACTGAAAGTGAAAAAGGAAATTGCCAAGGCGCAAGCATCGGCCTAAGTTTTTTCCTTATGAAATTCAAAGCCCTGCACCTTTAAGTGCGGGGCTTTTTTTGTAGCGGCCTCCGATGAGTGGCTGGCATTGTTCCCAATTTCGAAATTATTTTTCTCGATTGGTGAATTTCTTCACATACAGAGATTCGAATCTGACCTAACGTTAGGGCATTCATCAGGCGGGGGCCCTATAATGTCGTTAAAAAGTTTCTACATTTTTTTGTTTCTGGCCGCTGTGTTTCGTAAGGCAATTGCAGCCTGTTCACAGATGCAGCGCAGGGTGAACCGGACCCATACCAGCTTCACCGCAAGCCAGGTGAAACGGACCGGACTGGACTACTAAGACCTGCTTCAAGCGCGACCCTTTTGCGCTTGAAGCGCCTTCGGGCGCTGACCTATACCAAGGTCAGGATGAGACCTAAGACTACCAGATTCCTACCTTTCGTCGTTTCCCTGCTGCTGGTGCTGACCGGGCAGGGCGTTGCCATGTCACGTGGTATGGACACTGCTGTGGGTCAGATGGTGCTGTGCACCGGTACTGGCCCGGTTGTTGTCTATATGGACGAACGTGGTCAGCCCACAGCGCCACCGCATTATTGCCCGGATTACGCGTTGTCCCTTATGGGTGCGATTGCTGCATCCCATCCCCCGATGCCCGCACCGCCGGAACTGTCGCAGCCCGCGCCGTTACGGGATGTCGGTAATCAGATTGCGTTGCCAGTTCCCCATACCCCGGCCCGTGCACCGCCAGTTGTTGTTTGAAACTCCATCTTTTTTGAGAAATCAAACAACAAGGAGAGACGCGATGTCTTTCAAATCAAATCTGCTCGCAACCCTGGCCGCTATGACCCTGGCCGTTCCTGTATTGGCTGACGGCACCATTTCTGTGGATGACGCTTATGCCAGATCCTCGGGTAAAACCGCCAAGGCTGGTGCCGCGTTCATGATGATCCAGAACCAGAGTGAAACGGACGACCGCCTGATTGGCGTATCGTCAGATGCTGCGGCGCGCGTTGAGCTGCACACGCACAAGGTTGATGACAACGGTGTGGCCAAGATGGTGCATGTCGAAGAAGGCTTTGTGATTCCAGCGGGCGAAACTCACATGCTGAAACGCGGTGGTGACCACGTTATGTTCATGGGTCTAACTGCACCGTTTGAGCAAGATGCTACGGTCCCGTTGACACTGATTTTCGAGAATGCTGGTGAGGTTGAGATCGAGATCCCCGTTGACCTTGAACGTCAGGACAAAGGCGGACACGGGTCACACGATCACGGATCGCATTCAGATTAAAGCGCGAGTCTTCGGACAGTCCAGCGACCTTTGAAAAACGTCAGGCCGGGCACTGCCCGGCCTGAAACGCTTTTGGTCAATGGCCGCTCTACTTATTGACGGTCTTCAATCCGACCCGGTCACCCGCTTTGCGGAACCGGGAGGCCAGCCAGAACATGACGGCAGAAATTGCAAGCGCTGAGAAGGCGATACCCCAGCCCAACGCCACCAGCGCTACTGCTGGCCAGATCATAAGAACCAATCCGATAACCAAAGCCACAAAGCCCGAGACCCTCATGGATCCACGCTGTGGGTCCCGTTCATGCATCTGTTGAGCCGCTGCCAGTGAACCGATTCCGATAATCAGTGCCCATGCGCCCAAAAGGAAAAAGGCAAGCTTGACCGTGCCTTCGGGCCAGATCAACAGGATCAAACCGATCAGAAGTGCGCCGATTGCAGCGCCCCCCAACACCCCGCGACGTCCGATCCCCAAGAGCGTCAGGCCACCATCCAAAATCAACAGTACACCGACCAGTTGCAACAGCACGGCGATGCTGCCAGACGGCCAGAACAGCGCAGCGATGCCCACAATTCCCGCAAGAACGCCGCGCAGCAAGAAGGTCCACCAGAGATTGGACAATTGCGCGCCCAGCAGGTCGCGTTGGGCCATGCTGCCATCGTCAAGGATTTCGCCGGTTTTGGGTTCTTGGTCGGTCATGGCTGATCCTCCGGTTGTTTCGGATGCAATCTAAGCAAATAAATCAAGCGTTGTCTGCACCTTATGAGGGTCGCGCCAGCAATTGCTCAACCCAATGGGGCACCGTTTCGGACGCCTTGCCGAGGATATATGTGTCAAATCCCGTGGCCCCAAGCGTCGGCTCCAGATTAATCTCGACGGTTTGTGCGCCCGCTGCCTGTGCTTCGTGTACAAACGCCGCGGCCGGATAGACTTGACCTGATGTTCCGATGGCGGCGAAAAGCGATGCGCTGGCCAAATGATCGTAAATCTCATCCATGTGGTACGGCATCTCTCCGAACCAGACCACATCGGGACGGGCCGTTGGCCGGTTGCAGGATGGGCAGGGTTCGCCCACGGCCATCTCAGGTGGAGCAATCCAGCGATGCCCACAGGCTGAACACAACGCACCTGCCAGTGTCCCGTGCATGTGAATGACATTTCGCGCGCCACCAGCTTCGTGCAGGCTGTCGACGTTCTGAGTTACGATCACCACTTCTCCGGGCCAGCCCCGTTGCAGACGTGCCAGTGCTTTGTGAGCGGCATTCGGTTCTACGCCCGCCGCCTGAGTGCGACGCGCATTGTAAAATCCCTGCACCAAGGCCGGGTTGCGGGCGAATCCTTCGGGTGTGGCCACTTCCTCAATCCGGTGCTGCGCCCATAGCCCGCCCTCATCGCGAAAGGTGCTGAGCCCGCTTTCGGCGGAAATTCCGGCTCCGGTCAGAATGACGATCTTTTCCATGTCCCCTCTACACGCTACAGCATTGCCATGTCACACCGTATCCTCTTTGTCTGCCTCGGCAACATTTGCCGGTCCCCCGCGGCCGAGAGCGTCTTTCGCTCTCGCGCGCCGCATCATTCAATCGACAGTGCCGGAACAATGGGTTGGCACGCGGGTAAACCGCCCTATGGATCGATGCAGGCCGCCGCCGAAGCCAGGGGCTATGACCTCAGCGACCTGCGTGCCCGTCAGTTCACGGCGGCCGATTTCGAACGTTTCGATCTGATCATCGGCATGGATGCAAACAACTTGGCGGATATCGAAGATCTGCGCCCTGCAGGCAATAACACGCCTGTGCGCTTGTTGACGGACTTTGCCCATGAATCCCAGTTGGACCATGTGCCTGACCCTTACTACACGCGGGATTTCGATGGTGCGCTGGATCTGATCGAAACAGCAGTGGCCGGACTGGCCTCTCATCTGGAGCGCTAGCCGCCGATCACCTTCAACTGACCGTTCAGCCAGGGCAGTTTGTTCAGGGCCGGCTCGATGATTTGGTTCTGCATTAGCCGACGTGTCATTCCCGCGACCTCCTGCGGCACCTGATCCGACCAATCGGTGCGTGCCAAAAGCGATATCGTGCGAGAGAAATCTCCGAACGGGGCAGGGTGGGCCTCTAAGCCATCATGGAACCTTGTTGCACGCATGAAACCCAACGGCGTCGTGATCGCCCAGCCCAGGCCACGCGCGACCATGGCCATCAGCGCCATATGCGACCCGATCTCAAACCGTTCCTCGAACTCCTGCGCCTCACGCGCCATATGCACTTCGATCTGGCGACTGATCAGTTGCTCGCGGGCATAGCGTAGAAACGGTAAACCGTCTTGCACCGCCGCCACGCCGCCAGACCCCTTCGGGGCCACCAGAATGAATGGATCGCGCACCATAGGATATTCGACCACACCCTCTAACACTTCGCCGCTATGGGCGGTGACCGCCATATGTAGCCGTTGTTCGGCCAACGCCTCGAACAGATCCAGGCTGGACAGGGTGATCAGTTTGAAATTCGACCGTGTCAGGCTGTCCGCCAGCAGCGTGGCCAGCCGTGGGGTCAGATCGTTGTCGAAATCGTCGATCAACCCGATGGAAAGCGTGGTCAGGTGTCCCAGTTCCATGACCGACAGCTCGCTTTGTGCCATCTGCAACTCGGCCAAAACAGCCTCGGCCCGTTCCAGAAAACTACGCCCGGCTTGCGTCAGTCGCATCGGGCGGCGTCCATGATCGACCAGATCGGTGCCCAGCGCCTTTTCCAGATTGCGCAATTGCTGAGAAACGGATGGCTGGCTAAGCCCGGTGATCTCGGCGGCCTGCGCGACCGATCCCGTCCGCGCCAAAGCCTCGAACACCTCAAGGCCCCGCAGGGTCAGCCCTTTCATCACCATCGCACACACCTTTCGCTGCGCCTTTTCTGGGGCGCAGCTTGCATCAGGTCAAGGATTTGCGGTGCGTTAGCTGCAGATCGCCTGCGCCATCTGGCCAAAGTTCTGATACCGATCCCACAGCGCATCATCACGCGCGGTCTTCGACATCTTCAATTCTTGCGCCTGATGGGGGTCTTCGAACCATTTCGAGACGGTCTTCTGATCACTGCGCGTCAGCGCCTGATCGGCCACGCGCTGAATGCAACTGCACCGATCCCGTGTGGCCGCCGCCCGATCCGACGCCAGACAGGCGCGCTTGATCTGCGCAGCCTCAACCTGCGGAGCGATGGCCGTCATCGCTGCGGCACAGAATGCGATTAAGAGGAACTGTTTCATGCTCATGCCTCGTTTTTGCCTGCCCTGAGGGATCTTGTGCCCCTCTCAGTCTGCGCGGGAGTATGAATCAAAGTGGTTAAAGGATCAATCATACGTTGCGAAAAAGTGATTGCACACGGCTGGCATGTCGCGTTTTCTGGCACAACATTGGGGTAGAAAGTTAAGTTAGACCGAGATGCTTAAGAAATACGGGCGCACTTTTCACCTGCCTCAATCTCCCGGCGCTACCAGCGATGACAAAATTATGTCCTGTGTCGATGAACTGGCATCGGCTGACGAAGTGGTTTTCACCGAAAAGATGGACGGCGAGAACACGACCATTCATAGCCAAGGCTGTCACCCTCGTAGTATCAACGCCAGATACCACCCGTCGCGTGATTGGATGAAGGCGTTTGCCGCCGGTATCGCACCTCAACTTGCCGAGGATGAACGCATTGTTGGCGAGTACTTGTTTGCGCGTCACTCCATCGCGTATTCAGCGTTAATGACTTACTTTCTGGGTTTTGCTTGAGTCAAAGGGGATGTGATCCAATCTTGGAATGCGACGCTTTCGCGCTTTACCGAGCTTG
This sequence comes from Ruegeria sp. HKCCD4884, assembly GCF_013110855.1. Taxonomy (NCBI): domain Bacteria; kingdom Pseudomonadati; phylum Pseudomonadota; class Alphaproteobacteria; order Rhodobacterales; family Roseobacteraceae; genus Ruegeria; species Ruegeria sp. HKCCD4884. Next base: position 37,865 of record NZ_WVRJ01000005.1, on the reverse strand, counting down.
GGATCACATCTGTTCCTGTACTGTATCGCGGGCGGTTCAACACGCAGGTCCTGACAGATGTGATTGCTGGCCTGAATCTCGACACACAAGAGGGGTTTGGCGTCTGAACAACAGTGGCATTCAAGGAAGAAGACATGCCTACTCATCTCGCGAAATATGTGCGTGAGGGTCATGTGCAAAGTGAGATACACTGGATGAACGCGCAACTGGTCAAAAACGGACTGGTCTGACCGGACTGAGGCATCGCAAATAGGGGATTTAGCAGCGCGTCTTGCCACCTTGACCGCAGCCCATTTCCGACGCATATCCCCAACCCATGACAGACCTCGCTCATATCCGCAATTTCTCCATCGTCGCGCATATCGACCATGGCAAATCCACCCTTGCTGACCGGCTCATCCAAGAGACCGGAACCGTCAAGGATCGCGACATGAAAGAACAGCTGCTCGACAGCATGGATATCGAGCGGGAACGCGGCATCACAATCAAGGCCAACACGGTTCGCATCGACTATACGGCGGATGACGGCGAGCACTATGTGCTGAACCTGATCGACACCCCCGGCCACGTGGACTTTGCCTATGAGGTCAGCCGGTCGATGCGCGCGGTCGAAGGCTCGCTGCTGGTTGTGGACTCGACCCAAGGGGTCGAAGCGCAGACGCTGGCCAACGTGTATCAGGCCATTGATGCCGACCACGAAATCGTGCCGGTGCTGAACAAAATCGACCTACCCGCGTCCGACTGCGACCGCGTGGCCGAACAGATCGAGGATGTGATCGGCATCGACGCGACTGATGCCATTCAGGTCAGCGCCAAAACGGGGCAGGGCATCCACGAAACGCTGGAAGCCATTGTGCAGCAACTGCCCGCTCCGCAGGGCAATCTGGACGCGCCGCTCAAGGCAATGCTGGTGGATTCTTGGTACGACGCGTATCTGGGCGTCATCGTTCTGGTCCGCATCATGGACGGCACGCTGAAAAAGGGGATGCGGGTCAAGTTCATGTCGAACAACACCCTGCACCACGTCGACCGCGTCGGCGTTTTCCGGCCCGAGATGGAGATGGTCGACAGCCTCGGCCCCGGTGAAATCGGCTTCCTGACCGCTTCGATCAAACAGGTCCGCGACACCCGCGTCGGTGACACCATCACCAATGACCGCAACGGGACCGAAGACGCACTGGACGGCTTCAAACCCGCGCAGCCGGTGGTGTTCTGTGGCCTCTTCCCCGTGGACTCGGCCGAATTTGAAGACCTGCGGGATGCGATCGACAAGCTGGCCCTAAACGACGCCAGCTTCAGCTTTGAAATGGAAACCTCAGCCGCGCTGGGCTTTGGCTTCCGCTGCGGCTTCCTTGGCCTGTTGCACCTTGAGGTCATCCGCGACCGCATCGAACGCGAATACGATATCGAGCTTATCACCACCGCGCCCTCGGTGATCTATCACGTCTACATGAAGGACGGCGAGATGATCGAGCTGCACAACCCCGCGGACATGCCCGACCCGTCGAAGGTCGACCATATCGAGGAACCGCGCATCAAGGCGACCATTCTGGTGCCCGACGAGTACCTCGGCGATGTGCTGAAACTCTGCCAGGACCGCCGCGGCATCCAGTTGGACCTGACCTATGCGGGTTCCCGTGCCATGGTCGTTTATGACCTGCCGCTGAACGAGGTTGTCTTTGACTTCTACGACCGCCTGAAATCAGTGACCAAGGGCTATGCCTCGTTCGACTACCAGATGACAGGTTATACCGAGGACAATCTGGTTAAGATGTCGGTGCTGGTGAATGACGAACCGGTCGACGCGCTGTCGACCATGGTTCACCGCGACCGGGCCGAGATGCGGGGCCGGGCGATGTGCGAAAAGCTCAAGGACCTGATCCCGCGCCACATGTTCAAAATCCCGATCCAGGCCGCCATTGGAGGCAAGGTCATCGCCCGCGAGACCCTGAGCGCGCTTCGCAAGGACGTGACCGCCAAATGCTACGGAGGCGACGCCACGCGGAAACGCAAACTGCTGGACAAGCAGAAGGCGGGTAAGAAGAAGATGCGTCAGTTCGGGAAGGTGGATATCCCGCAGGAGGCGTTTATTTCAGCGCTGAAGATGGATTCTTAGTTCAATTTAACTGGGGGTAAGAGAACGCCTTTGGTTCCGTCAAGCGGGATCCTAATAAATTGTGTTTCCTTTAGAATTGGCTTTGGAGATTAATGGAAAAAAGACGTTGTGTACCGGAACTGATCTACCGCCACCGAGGTTACACTAGTCACGACTTGCAAGACCAATCTAAGAGACAACGGTTGGTTGGTGAATTGAACGCTGCAAAAGAGGGTAGCGTTTGGTTTTCGCGATTGAGCGATCAAAATGATCCTCTCGATACCTACCCGGCAATTGTGGAATCCAGCCGCGCCGAAGTGAAAAGAGCCTTGAATGCATTTCAAAAAGAATATGGTAGCTATGTAGGGTTTTCAGGCACTGACTTCAAACAAGCCGCGAAAAATCTCAACATTCCGGTAAAACGGTTTAGAGAACAGTTTTTTGATCCGGATAGACTAAATTCCAGTGTCCCAAAAACACTTGAGACTTCTCGAAGGCAGCAGGTAATTTGCTGTTTTACGGATAACCCAAAAAGCACTTTGATGTGGGCTTACTATTCCTCTTCTCACCAATCTTTCTGTTATGAGTTCGCTTGCGCGCAAGAGAAACTGAGTGACGCAAAAAGAACTATAGGTAAGGTAAAATACTTGGCTGATCGCCCAAGTATTTCGACGGTGGAAGCAATTCGTTGGATGGTTAGGAGCAGTCGCAAAGACAACCTGCCGAAGTCGAGGGAGCTAACGGCTTCCGATGAAGAAGAACAAAAAATGACCGATGCCCTAGTGCTAGCTAAATCTGAAGAATGGCGACATGAAAATGAGTGGAGGTCTATTCGGCCGCTTACAGATGGTCCCGGATATTACTCTGTCGGGCCATACTATCTTAAGTCGGTGGTATTTGGCATCAATGCTAGTCAGCAACTCAAAGAATTTGTTTCTGAGACCGTGGGAAGTGCTGTTGCGATACGCGAATTGAAGCTCTTGGGGCATTCATATGGATTAGAGTTTGCAAATTAATCAAACTGAACTTCGATCACTGCACTAACTTACATGACTCCAATCCTAACAACGAGGCTATAAAGTCGAACCTTCTTTCAACCCACCCGCCTGGCGGCACCACCGGGCCGCGCCGACCCGCACCCGTCAAACCGAAGGTTTGCCTCCGGCAAAACGGGCGGCGCGTTTGCGCCTCCCCTCGGGCCGGCACTGCCCTCAGTTCTTTTGATCGAACGGTATTCATAAACTGTAGGGCGGGCTTTAGCCCGCCATTCGCCTGACCAAAACAACGTGCATGGATCGGAGGGGGATGGCGGGCTAAAGCCCGCCCTACGGTGAATTGGTGGGTTAAAAACCCACCCTACGTAGGTTGGGTTATCAACCCATCGCCACACTGTGACCCACCTCACAGCCCCAACCGTACCCTCCTGATACACTTAACCCAACGGAACCCTCGGCAGGAGGCCCAGATGTCTACATCCATGATCCCCCTCATCGCCCTTGGGTCGGCAGGTCTTTATTCGGTGGCCATGATCTCGATGAAGTTCTGGTGGAAGATCCCCGGTGTTGGCCTGACCCTTCTGATCGTTGCAACGCTGCTGGCCGCCGCAACACTGGAACTCGCCGCCCTGCGCGAGGAGCGGTTAGGTATCATCTATACGGGCATTCTGGGGGCCGAGGTTATTCTGATCGCCATCGCCTCATTCTTTCTGTTTGGCGAGAATTTCTCATACCGGGAAGTTGCGGGGATCGCCCTGGTTCTGATCGGCACAGCGCTGGCCTGGGCCTGACGCGCTCTGTGCACTTCGGCCAAATGCCCTATCGGCGCGGCACCAGATGCAGCCACTGCATCGGAAACCCGCGCCCTTCTGAGATGATCGGCCATTTGAAATCATCCCCCAGCTTGAGGATTTTATCCATCTCTGACGTGTCGCGGACGCTGCCGTCCACATGGGTGACCTGGAAATACTGACCGCAAAAATCTTCGATGGCCGTCAGCTTGGCGGGGCCGTTCTCGACCATCTGAGGATGCAGTTCGATCAGGAATTCCGACTGGCGATACTGGGTCAGGAAGTCTTCGGTCAGCAGGCTGAATTCCACGCCCTCGATGTCGATCAGAAAGAAAATGTCACCGGGGTCGGGGGCGACACTTGCGATATTCTCGGCGGTGTTATCCAGCGCGTCGCCGAATACGGTCACGCGGTCACCGACACCGTTATGCTCGGCCGTCTCGCGGATGACCTCGCGGCCCTTTGCCGATACTTCAAAACACACGCTTTTCTCGAAGTTACCGGTCGAGACAAGGCCAACGCCCCAAAAGCCATCGGCCGCGCCGATATCCACCAGCACGGGCTTGTTCGAGTTGCTCAGAATGCCAAGGTTCTGCTGTTCATATAGGCCAAAGATCTTTGTGGCGGTATCAGAATGCCCGCCCCAAAAGGCGTTTTCGGTAAAACGAAAGCCTTTCATCGGCCCGCACAGCACCTCAGAGCCGCTTTGTTCCAGCACAAACTGCGAAAACTCGCTTCGGAAGCGTCGGACAGCGCTTTTGAAGGCGCGATGGTGTCTTTTGGGAAAGTGCATTTGTACCTTTTCGCGTTTCTGTCCGTCGGGCGGGTGTATCGCACCCAGTCTTTAAGTTGCGTTGACCGCTGTGGGAAGGAAAAAGGCGCACCATCAGCACGTTCCGGTCGCTTCAAGCGTCGGGCAACCTGAACGGTGTGTGAAGTTTACTTTAGGTAAGTTGTAACCGCTTCGCGCTCTCCCAATCTGTTGGGCACACAGAAGGAGAGAGCCCATGACCAGATACATGACTGCCGGAGCAGCTGCTTTGGCCACGACACTCACCCTTGGAACAGCCGCGATGGCTGAAACAACGCCCGACCTGCGCGGTACGTGGTTGGGGTCTTACACGACCGTCCAGCCCAGCCATTACTACAAAGGCGACGAGCCTCGGTTCAACCAGGCGGAATGGATGCTGGATGTGCAGATTCAGGAGGACAATGTCTTCTGGGGTCCCAGCAAGTGGCGGCGCGATGGCGACACCGAATGGAATGAATACGAGGCAACCGGAACCATCAGTCTGGATGGCTCTGGCTCCATCGGCATCGTTGAAACTTCTCCGCTGGTGATTGGCGCCAATGCGTTGATCGATGCGCGGTATGAAGATGGCAAGATCTATGCGGATTTCCGTAGCCTGCGAAACGGAACGACTTACAGCACCGTTCTGGAACGTCAGGTGAACTGAAGCGGTTCCGGCCCGGTCGGACCGTAGGGGGTATAGACCGCCGCACGCCGCCTATGCGGCAGAGTGGCCGGTCGTCGTCCGGGTCGGACCGCTTCTCAGTATTGTAGCCATTGTCTTTGCCAGGGGGAGGAGACCGGGTGGCGATGTCACTGTGTGCTACAGGATTCAAAGCGTTCCGGTTGGAATGCGCTGTCCCACGACCGGGGCCAGTTGGGTCTCGCACGTAGTGAATCTTCGCCATCCGGTTCTTGATAAATTACCGACAAGAGTTTTTCACGCCCTATTTCAGCTGGGGGCCAAGCACTGCCGTGGGTAACGAGGTGACCTAATAAAGAGCTGTTCAGGTCGTCGATTCGACGGATTTGGCGCCTGAGAGTTGATCAAACCCAGTGGTTCTCACCGAAACGGCCGAGTTTCCGCCTTTGCACCCGCAGCATTTCATGGAAAAGTGGCACATAATCGACGGCTACCTGAACATCCGATCAACTCAGCGCGGTGTCGTGCTTTCTCGGATTATCCACAGAAATGTCCCGGCGGATATCAACATTTTATCCCCGTCTATTTTTCATGCTGCAGTGCTATTTTCTTGCCGGGCGAGGACCGGAATGTAACAGTCTGAACACTGCCTAGGGTCCTCGGAACCGATGGTGGTAAGCAAAGGTCCAGAGGTTTGAGGGTTTGAGAGGGTCTTGGGATTTTCTTAGAGCTTCAAAGACTTACCGTTAAGGTCAGTTGTGGGCAGGCATCGCGCTTGTTTCAGTTGACTGTCCTCTTTGATGGCCGATGCATGCTGCGCGACCCTTTGGGGTCAAAGCAGTTGTCACGGCCCCTCAGTGGGTTGAGGCAAAAGGATCGGGGCACCCCTCGGGGCGCATCGACCCGGTAAGGCGTCAGGCGTATCCGAAAGGGTACTCGCAAAGACAACGTCTGCGCACCTGACGCCTTTTCCTTTGCCGGTTTACGGTTTTATACAGGCTACCACTCACCCCCAGCTGAACGGGAACGGGGCTCTTTCGCGCGTGCAAAAGAGCCCCGATGTGGTTCTGGAAAATAAAGCCAAGAGGCTGCGCCCCGGCAATGTGGGTATTGGGATCGGGCACAGCAATCCGTCTACTTGGTTTGAAGACGAACGCACTGAGCAAGTTCAGAAAACCTTACAGGTTTTCCTGCACGTCTGTTGCAGCGTCCTGGATTGCGTCCCCGGCCTTTTCAATATCTTTCCCAGCGCCTTTTGCAGTTTCGCAGGCTGTCAGGGCAAACAGGCTCAGGCCAATCAGAATAACACGGATCATTGTCGTCTCCTTGGTGCTCGATGGAGGTTCGGTAGCAGCTTTCCGCCAATGAAACCAGCCGTTAAGAGGCACCATCGCCGCAAAACAACTCATAGATCACTTCCAACATCCGTTGTGGACGATCGTCCGCCAAACGATAGTAGATTGCTTTACCTTCCCGTCTTGGGATGACCAAACCTTCCAATCGAAGGCGCGACAATTGCTGAGACACCGCGGCTTGCCGTGCGGACAAAAGCTCTTCCAATTCTGTCACAGATTTCTCACCCGATACCAAGTGGCACAAGATCATCAAGCGCCCTTCATGGCTGATCGCTTTAAGAAAATTCGACGCACGTGTCGCGTTGCCGACCATGCGGTCAAAGTCTTCTTGGGACATGTCTCGTGACAGTTGGGGAAGTGCCATTGTTCTATTTCCTTGCTAATCCATCAAGCGGGTCACGTTATTACATCACAACGAACCTTTGCCGCGTTGCATCCACATACATGTTTCGGTCATTTTGCTCTATATGTATAAATCAAAATACCGTGATGCGTGAAAGGGAAACAGAAGCCACCTTTCCCCCCTACCGCAACCAAAGGGCGCCGGCTGCGTTCTATCAGCCGTTTTTGAGTGTGAAGACCGGGTGCTGCCTTGCGCGTATTTGATCACAGTACACATTCCTGCGTCGTTCTCACTTGCCCCCCTTGCAGCCCCCCCGAGCCGATACTAAGACTCGGGTAATACTTGTTGGGGTAGTGTCCCGATCCATAGCAAAGCAGGCAGGTTCAGAATGTTCGATCCCTTAGATACCTACATGAATACGCTCGTTCCCATGGTCGTCGAGCAGACCAGCCGGGGCGAACGCGCTTACGATATTTTCTCGCGTCTGCTTAAAGAGCGGATCATCTTTATAAACGGCCCAATTCACGATGGTATGAGCCATTTGGTCGTTGCGCAGCTGTTGCACCTTGAGGCCGAGAATCCGAACAAGGAAATCTCGATCTATATCAATTCGCCTGGTGGTGTGGTGACCAGCGGTTTGTCGATTTACGATACAATGCAGTATATCAAGCCGAAATGTTCCACATTGGTGATCGGTCAGGCGGCATCGATGGGATCGGTTCTGCTAGCTGGTGGTGAGAAAGGGATGCGGTTTTCGCTGCCCAATAGCCGGATCATGGTACACCAGCCCAGCGGTGGCTATCAGGGCCAGGCAAGCGATATCATGATCCATGCGGCCGAAACGCAAAAGCTGAAGGATCGCCTGTATGACATTTACGTGCGTCATACAGGGCAGACCAAAAAGGCGGTTGAAAAGGCGCTGGACCGTGACAACTTCATGAGCCCGGAAGAAGCGAAAGACTGGGGCCACATTGATGAAATCGTCGAAAACCGTGCAAAAATGGACACGGAAGAGGCCTAAGGCCAGTGCTCCGCGCCATCGGCGCGGGGGTCATTTTGAGATTGTAGCCGCCAGAGTGCTGGCCTAAGCTGCACAAACAGGCGTAAGCGCATCCCTGCCGGGGTGCAGGGACGAGGCCCGAAAGGTAGATCATGGCGACGAATTCAGGCGGCGACGGGAAGAACACGCTCTACTGCAGTTTCTGCGGGAAAAGCCAGCATGAGGTGCGAAAACTGATCGCGGGCCCGACCGTGTTCATCTGCGATGAATGCGTCGAACTATGCATGGACATCATCCGTGAAGAGACCAAGGCCAGCGGGCTGAAGTCGTCTGATGGTGTGCCCACGCCCAAAGACATTTGCGAGGTCCTGGACGACTATGTAATCGGGCAGGCAACCGCTAAGCGCGTTCTGTCCGTTGCGGTTCACAACCATTACAAACGTCTGAACCATGCTCAGAAAGCTGGCAGCGATATTGAACTGGCGAAGTCTAATATCCTGCTGATTGGCCCAACAGGGTGCGGTAAGACCCTTCTGGCGCAGACACTGGCCCGTATTCTGGACGTGCCATTCACCATGGCTGATGCAACGACGCTGACCGAAGCGGGCTATGTGGGCGAAGATGTCGAAAACATCATCCTCAAGCTGCTTCAGGCCAGCGAATACAACGTCGAACGCGCGCAGCGCGGCATCGTCTATATCGACGAGGTCGACAAGATCACGCGCAAGTCTGAGAACCCGTCGATCACGCGGGACGTTTCGGGCGAGGGCGTGCAGCAAGCCTTGCTGAAACTTATGGAAGGCACCGTGGCCAGCGTTCCTCCGCAAGGCGGACGCAAACATCCGCAGCAGGAATTTCTGCAGGTGGATACCACCAACATTCTGTTCATCTGCGGTGGTGCTTTTGCGGGTCTGGACAAGATCATCGCGCAGCGCGGCAAAGGTTCGGCCATGGGTTTCGGTGCCGATGTGCGTGACAATGACGATCGCGGCGTCGGTGAGATTTTCAAAGATCTTGAGCCGGAAGATCTGCTGAAGTTCGGCTTGATCCCCGAGTTTGTGGGACGTTTGCCGGTTCTGGCAACTTTGGAAGATCTGGACGAAGACGCATTGGTCACGATCCTGACCAAGCCCAAGAACGCTTTGGTCAAGCAGTATCAGCGCTTGTTCGAATTGGAAGATGTCGAACTCGACTTCACGGATGATGCGCTGAAATCTATCGCCAAGAAAGCGATTGAGCGCAAAACCGGTGCACGCGGCTTGCGGTCGATCCTGGAAGACATTCTGCTGGATACCATGTTCGAACTGCCGGGTATGAAGAACGTCAGTGAAGTTGTCGTGAACGAAGAGGCGGTATCGTCCGAGTCACAACCACTGTTCATCTATGCTGACGCGGCGCCGGAATCGGCATCAGCAGGTTAGTAGCAATTCACGGGTGTTGGATTTGACAAGACGGTAGGGGGTTCTGCCCCCGCTGCCGTTTTACCAGTGTCCCCGAGACAGTTGCGGCCCGAGAACTGGCGATTGTTGCCTTTTGTCGTTTGTAGCAGTGGTCTTTGGCTTGCGATCAACGAAGAGGAAGCGGCATGGCGATTCAGCGGATCTCATCCGGCGGTGAATTCGAAGCAAAAGTTGGATACTGCCGTGCGGTTGTCGCGGACGGCTGGGTTCACGTGGCCGGAACGGTTGGGCAGGGTGAAGATATTGTTGCGCAGTGCCGTTCCGCGCTGAGCATCATTGAAACTGCTCTGCAAAAGGCAGGTGCAGGATTCGAGGATGTGGTTCGGGTGACATACATGTTGCCGGATCGCACAGAGTTTGAGCCTTGCTGGCCCATTCTGGCGGACACCTTCGGCGCAAATCCTCCGGCAGCGACCATGATCGAATGTGGGCTGATCGATCCTAAATACAGGATCGAGATCGAAGTGACCGCGTTTCTGCCGGAGTGACGCATGCGGCCCCAGGGGCACTGGACCTTGGCGAGCCTTTGGTCCATACCTTTTCTCGACCGAAATGCCGGAGGCACCCGATGGGAATCCTGAATAGTCTTTTGCGAGCCGTAACCTGGTGGAACGGATCCACTTTGAACACGCAGATTTACACCTCGCGAAAAGGCGTCAAAGTCGGCGAAGACAATGAAGGCAATGTGTTTTATCGCACAGCGGACGACAGCAAACGCTGGGTAATCTTCAACGGCGAGGCTGAAGCCAGCCGAGTTGATCCCGAATGGCACGGTTGGTTGCATCGCACCTGGGATGAGCCTCCGACGGACAAGCCTTTGCCGCATAAATCCTGGGAAAAGCCGCATCAGGAAAACCTGACCGGTACTGCTATGGCTTATGCGCCAGCAGGTTCGCTGCGTCGGGCCGAGCCGGTAGAACGCAAGGATTATGAGGCCTGGAGCCCAGAATAAGCGAGGCGAACATGTCGAGCCATAATTGGACCGAAGTATTTGTCGGTGGCGTCGTGTTGGCCGGCGCTCTGGCATTTGGCGTTTACGCCAGCCAATCGACGGGCTTGTCGCAAGGCGCGGCCGGGTACGAACTTGGTGCGTCTTTCAGGTCGTTGGAAGGGGTCGGTGTTGGCACGGATGTCCGTCTTGCAGGCGTCAAGATTGGAACGGTAACCGGTGTGACGCTGAACGCGGATACCTATCGCGCAGACACGACGTTCACCATTGCCGATGGCATCCTAGTGCCGGATGACAGCGCCATTGTGATCTCGTCCGAGGGGCTGCTGGGTGGCAATTTCGTCGAGGTTATGCCCGGCGGGTCACCATTCTATTTCGAACCCGGAGACGAGATCGAAGATACACAAGGCGCGGTCAGTCTGATCTCTCTGCTGGTCAAGTTTGTGGCCGGAGATGGCCGCGAATGATCCGCGCTGTTTTGATTGCCCTTCTTTTGGTCGGAACCAGTGCTGTTGCTCAGCAAAAGGTCCAGTCCGGTCCGGGGGCCATGCTGCGCGGGCTGGACAAAGTCAGCGGTCAAACCGTCGATGTTGAAATGCAAAGCGGTGAGACCGAAGCTGTTTTTGGCTTGGATGTTGCGTTGGGGGATTGCCGCTATCCGGTTGACAACCCGACGGGTGACGCGTTTGCCTATTTAACGATTTGGGAAACGGGGAAAGCTGATCAGTTGTTTGACGGCTGGATGATTGCAACATCCCCAGCCCTGAACGCGCTGGACCATGCGCGTTATGACGTCTGGGTGATCCGCTGTATTACACCCGCTGCGGACTGATCGATTGACGCCTTGAAATCGGCGCTGAGATTCAGAGCCTCTTCCAGTTCTCTTTTGTAAGCGCTGCGCGGGATTTCGATAGCGCCCAGAGACGCCAGATGCGCAGTCAGAAACTGCGTATCGAACAGGTGGAATCCGGTTTGTTGCAGGCGGTCCACAAGATAGGCAAGGGCGATTTTCGACGCATCGGTGCGGCGTGAGAACATGCTTTCCCCGAAGAATGCAGCCCCCAAGGTTACACCATAGACACCGCCGACAAGTGCGGCTCCGTCCCAGACTTCGAGAGAATGGGCATAGCCTGTTTGATGCAATTGGCGGTACAGATCGTGCAGCTCTGCGTTGATCCAGGTATCGGTCCGGTCGGCACAGCCATCCACGACGCCTGAAAAGTCCTGATTTATCGTGATATCGAACCCGCAATTGCGGATGCGGCGTGAAAGACTACGGGAGACATGGAACCCGTCCAACGGAAACACGCCGCGAAATTTTGGATCGACCCAGAACAGCTCTGGGTCATCGCGGTGTTCTGCCATCGGGAAAATGCCGATGGAGTACCCGTGCAGTAAAAGTTCAGCGGATAGGCTCATCTGGGATATGCAGGAACCGGAAGGCGTGCGCCCTCCAGTTCTTGGAGGTTACTATTCCATATTCTCCGCAAGCCAGCGCTCCAGCCAGTGGATGTTGTAGTCGCCACTGTGCAGGTCGGGTTCCTGCAGCAACGCATGGAACAGAGGCACTGTGGTGTCGATGCCGTCCACGATCAACTCTCCCAACGCGCGTTCCAGCCGCGCCAGCGCTTCGGCCCGGTCGCGGCCCTGAACGATCAGCTTAGCGATCAGCGAGTCATAGTAGGGCGGGATCGAATATCCGTCATAGAGCGCTGAATCCATCCGAACGCCTAACCCGCCCGGCGCGTGATATGCGGTAATTTTACCCGGACAAGGCGAGAAATTCGGCAGCTTTTCCGCGTTGATCCTAACCTCAATCGCGTGGCCGTTGATTTCCAGATCATCTTGCCCAAATGACATCGGCTCGCCTGCGGCCACGCGGATTTGCTCGCGCACCAGATCGACGCCAAAGATGCCTTCGGTTACCGGATGCTCCACCTGAAGGCGGGTGTTCATTTCGATGAAATAGAACTCGCCATTCTCATAGAGGAACTCGATGGTGCCCGCGCCGATATAGTTGATCTTGGCCACGGCGTCGGCACAGATCTTGCCGATCCTGGCCCGTTCTTCGGGGGTGATGCAGGGGCCGGGGGCCTCTTCAAACACTTTCTGGTGCCGGCGCTGCAACGAGCAGTCGCGTTCACCCAAATGCACCGCTTTACCCTTGCCGTCGCCGAAGACCTGAATTTCGATATGGCGCGGCGTGGTCAGGTATTTCTCGATATAGACCTCGTCATTGCCAAAGGCGGCTTTGCCTTCTGCACGCGCGGTCATAAAGGCGCTTTCCATTTCATCCGCATTCATCGCGACTTTCATGCCGCGACCGCCGCCACCGGCGGTGGCTTTGATGATGACCGGATAGCCGAATTCCTCACCGATGCGCTTGGCGTCTTCCAATGTGGGTACGCCACCGTCAGATCCGGGCACGCAAGGCACGCCCAGTGCCTTCATCGTGTCCTTGGCAGTGATCTTGTCGCCCATCACGCGGATATGCTCGGCGGTGGGGCCGATAAAGGTGATGTCGTGGTCTTCGACGATCTGCACGAATTCGGCATTCTCGGACAAAAAGCCATAGCCGGGGTGAATGGCCTGTGCACCAGTGATCTCGCACGCCGAAATGATGGCAGGCACGGACAGATAACTTTGCGGGCTGGGCGGGGGGCCAATGCAGACCGATTCGTCCGCCATGCGTACATGCATCGCGTCGCTGTCGGCGGTGGAATGGACGGCGACCGTCTTTATCCCCATCTCGCGGGCAGCGCGGATGACGCGCAGGGCGATCTCGCCTCGGTTGGCAATCAGGATCTTGTCGAACATGGGCCTGCCTTACTCGATGATGACCAGAGGAGTGCCGAATTCCACAGCGTCGCCATCACCGACCAGAATGCGTTTGATCGTGCCCGATTTTGGGGCGTGGATGTGGTTCATGGTTTTCATCGCTTCGACGATCAGCAGCGTGTCGCCTTCCGAGACCGCAGCGCCAACGGAGATAAATGCAGGCGCACCGGGTTCTGGTTGCATATAGACCGTTCCAACCATGGGGGAGGTCACAGCACCGGGATGGCTGGCTGGGTCTTCCTGCGCTGCGGGGGCTTCGGCTGCAGCAGGGGCGGCCGCAGGGGCGGCAACCGGAGCAGGGGCTGCGGCGGGCACCGCGACCGGAACCGGAGCAGCAGCGGCCTGTGTCATACGGCTGACGCGCACGTTCAGGCTGTCTTCTTCGCCGTATTCGCGTTTGACCTGCAATTCGGTCAGGTCGTTTTCGCGCAGCAATTCAGCCAGAGCCTTGATGAATGCCACATCCGCTTCGTGTTTGGTATCTGTCATGAGTGTCCTCGACGGTTCCCCTTTGGCCCGTCTGTTTTTGCGGGCTCTGATCAAATTACGCAGCGTTATAGGCCAAGCAGCGGTGCATGAAAAGCGCCGACTCGCACCATCACGAACTGGTTTGCCGCTTAATTTAAAGGGCCGATTGACTTACAGGGGCATCCCAGACAGCTTCGCGACCAGTTCAGACAGCTTTCGTGCGCCAAATTTTTCAAGCAACCGGGCGCGATAGGCTTCGATCGTGCGATAGCTCAGCCCCAATTCTGCGCCGATTTCCTTGGCCGACAAACCGCGGCAGGACAAGATGGCGACTTCACGTTCACGCACCGTCAATTCAACCAAAGGTCGTTCCTCTGAAATATCCGAAAAACTCCAGATGCCGTGCCGAAATGGGTCATCGGGGGTCAGTGATCGACCGCGCGCGCGACACCAGAACAGATCGCCATCGCGCCGTCTCATGACGCGTTCGTCAGTGTAATAGCCGGTGTCGCGCATGACCTGCAGGCTGCGCTCTCCGATCCGTTCCCAATCGGCGACCGAAGGATAAAGGTGCAGCAGTGGCATGTTGCGATAGTCTGCTTCCTCGCCACCGAACGTGCGCGCGAATTGCAGATTGCAGCGCCGGATGATCCGGTTTTCAAGCTCTACAAGGCCGATAGGCGCATATTCGAAGGCTGGGTCGCTCATGCGGGTATCGTGCCGGGAAACTGCGCAGAAGAGAAGGGGGGAAGGGCCTTAACGTGTGATAACGATAAGTCATCCCTGTGCGGTGACCAGACTGGCTTTGTCAAAATTGTAAATCAGGGCTGAAAACTTTGGACTAAACCATAGAAATATATAACATGTTTCGATAATAATCTTCGCGATCTCGGCTCAACCTTAGCCAGCAGGATGCAAGCATGCGTGATACTCTGACGGGAAGCCGTATCCGAGAGAGGCGGCAGATTGCCGGGCTCAGGCAAGCAGAACTGGCGCGGTTGGCTGGGATTTCGGCCTCTTACCTGAACTTGATCGAACATAATCGGCGTCGGATCGGGGGCAAGCTGCTGGTGGACATCGCGGCGGCCTTGTCGGTAGAGCCTTCGGTGCTGACAAAGGGGATCGAGGCCACATTGGTGTCGGCCCTGCGCGAAGCAGCGGATGATGCGGTTGGTCAGACTGCCGAGTTGGACGGTTTAGAAGAGTTCGCCGGGCGCTTTCCAGGCTGGGCCGGGGTGCTGGCACAGATGCATCGCCGTGTCGTCTCGTTGGAACGCAATGTCGAGATGCTGTCTGACCGACTGACCCATGATCCCCAGCTGGCGGCCTCGATGCACGAGGTCTTGTCAACAGCAGCAGCGATTCGATCTACGGCCGCGATTCTTGCAGACACCGAGGATATCGAGGCTGAATGGCGCGAACGGTTTCATAAGAACCTGCATCAGGATGCCGAACGATTGGCAGGCAGTTCCAAGGCGTTGGTGACGTTTCTGGATGAAAGCGATACAGCGGTCGACCCGCGCGGTGTACCTTTGGAAGAGGTCGAAGCGTTCTTTCAGGCGCGTGATTACACTTTCCCGGAATTGGAGGGTCGAGGTGAAGCTGATATCATTGACCTGAGTGACCTTAACACTGCGGCAGCCCGAGCCGTCGCACGTGATATGTTGGAAACACTGAGCGCTGACGCACAAGCCATGCCAATGGATGCGGTTGCCTCGTTTATCCAAGACGCTGGCCCAGATCCGATTAACCTTGCGCGCCACTTTTCTGTGGACATGGCAACGGTCCTTAGACGCTTGGCATGTTTGCCCGAAAGTGTTGTGTCTGGCCCGATCGGCTTGGTGCTGTGCGACGCGTCCGGCAGCATCTTGTTCCTCAAGCCGGTTCCGGGATTTGCCATGCCAAGACATGGCGAGGCTTGCCCCCTTTGGCCAGTTTTTACTGCTTTGAACCGCCCCCTGGTGCCGGTGCGCAAGCGCGTTGTGCAGACTGGACGGGCCTCGGCCACGTTTGAGTGTTTCGCGTATGCCTGGCCGCATTCTGTGGCCGGGTACGATCAAGATCCAGCCTATCGATCTGTCATGTTGGTGCGCCCCGAGCCGGAAACAGCTTTCGAACCAGCAGTTACCGAGGTTGGACCTAATTGTCGGGTCTGCCCCCGCAATGATTGCACAGCACGCCGCGAGCCGTCGATTTTGAGCGAAGGTTTTTGACACTTTCCTGACAGAACGCTTAATCTGGCTACGACCGGCCAAGGGATGGGCGACCGGTCTTGGGAGGAACTGAAAATATGAGCCGTAAGGTTCTGTTGATCGAGGACGAGCCGAATATCGCCGAGGCAATCCGGTTCCTGCTGACCCGCGAGGGTTGGCAGGTCGAGATTCACGGCGACGGTGCCGACGCGCTTCAGGTAATTCAGGGCGCACAGCCTGATCTGGTCATTCTGGATGTCATGCTGCCGGGCAAAAGCGGCATGGATGTTCTGCGTGATCTCAGAGAGATGGAAGAGCTGTCTGGTCTTCCTGTACTTATGCTGACGGCGCGCGGACAGTCGCGCGACCGGGAAATGGCGGAAAATGCAGGTGTCAGCCGATTTATGACGAAACCGTTTTCCAACGCCGAAGTGCTGACGGCTGTGCGTGACCTTCATGCGCAGGCGACGCGACTATAATGTCAGGCGAGAGTAACAAAAATCAGCCGCCGGGCGCACGACCTTCGGTTTTCCTGGAACGTCAAAGCTATCGCCGTCGCAGGTTGACAGACGCTGCCCGACTGCTGCCATTTCTTGGGGCTCTCTTGTTCGCACTACCGCTTCTGTGGCCAGATCGCTCCAACGGGGATGCCGCAGTGCCACTGTCATCGGCAATCTTCTACGTCTTCATTTGCTGGGGCGCACTGATCGTGATCGGTCTGATCTTTGGCTTTGCTGCCCGCCGCATACCCACGCCCGAGGATCAAGACACAGGGGTTGAATGATGACCACTGTGAACGTTCTGATTCTCGTTTGTTTGGGCTACGTCGTATTTCTGTTTGCTGTAGCCTTCGCAGCAGATCGCATGGCTGCGGCTGGGCGTGGGAAATGGCTGCGCTCTCCCCTGATCTATACGCTGTCTCTGTCGATCTATTGCACCGCTTGGACGTTCTACGGTGCTGTGGGCAATGCTGCGCGGTCGGGGTTAGAGTTTGTCACCATCTACCTTGGTCCCACGCTGGTTATGGTCAGCTGGTGGTGGGGGCTGCGTAAACTTGTGCGTGTAGGGCGCAGTCAAAGGGTGACTTCGATCGCGGACCTGTTGTCGTCGCGCTATGGCAAGTCAAACACACTGGCGGTCTGCGTCACCATTCTGGCGGTGTTGGGCGGAACGCCATATATCGCGCTGCAATTACAATCGATTACGCTGTCTTTCTCGATCTTTGCCGAGGCCGACCCGTCGGGCCTGTATCGCGAAGGCTCGAGCGTGTTTTGGGTTGCGGCTGGCTTGGCCGTGTTTGCCATTCTCTTTGGCACACGCAATCTGGACGTAAATGAGCGCCATCACGGGGTGGTCACGGCGATTGCGGTCGAAGCCGTCGTCAAACTGTTCGCACTCATCGCAGTCGGCGTTTTTGTCGTCTGGGGCATTGCCGGTGGTATCGCACCCATGATGGAGCGGATCGATGCGTCGGAAATTGGGCAGTGGAACGTCGACGCCGGGCGTTGGACGACCTTCATTTTCTTGTCTGCTGCAGCCTTTATCTGCTTGCCGCGCATGTTCCAGGTGATGGTGGTCGAGAATGACGACGAAAGCCATCTGAGAACCGCAGCCTGGGCTTTCCCGCTCTATCTTCTATTGATGAGCCTGTTTGTCGTCCCGATTGCCGTCGTGGGCCTGGACCTGCTGCCCGAAGGCGCCAATCCAGATTTGTTCGTTCTGACTGTGCCCCTGTCACAGGGTAACGATTGGCTGGCGATGCTGTCCTTTATCGGTGGATTTTCATCTGCGACATCAATGGTGATCGTGACCGCTATGGCGCTATCGACCATGGTTTCAAACCATGTCGTCATGCCCATCTGGCTGAACACACAGGAAGGCACGGGCTCAGTCTCGGGCGATGTTCGCAATATCGTTCTGATGGCCCGCCGCGTGTCTATCGCCGTTGTTATGGCGCTGGGCTATTTCTATTATCGGGCGTCGGGCGGTGGAGCCGCGCTGGCCTCGATCGGTTTGATCGCCTTTGCCGGAATTTCTCAGATCTTGCCTGCTTTGGTTGGTGGTCTGTTTTGGCGCGGGGCCACACGAACCGGTGCACTTGTCGGGCTGACGGTTGGGTTTCTTCTGTGGATTTACACCTTGCTGCTACCTGGAATGGGCGGCGCGTCAATGCCCGATGGCGTGCTGCAGAACGGGTTGTTCGGAATCGGCTGGCTGCGTCCACAGGCCCTGTTTGGGATTGAGGGGATAGATCCGATCGTCCATTCCGTGATGTGGTCGCTGTTGCTGAACACAATCGCGTTCTGTGTGGCCTCTTTGCTCAGTTTTCCCAGCCCGCTTGAGCGGTTGCAGGGGGCGCAATTTGTCAACGTGTTCGATCATTCGGTCGCTCCGCGCGGCTGGTCGGGCTCGGTCGCGCAAAGCGAAGACCTGATGATCATGACCCAGCGTATTTTGGGCACCGGTCCCGCGCAGGAGTTCTTTCAGGCCGAAGCCGAGAAGCAGGGCGGGCGGTCGCAACTGCCGGAACCTACCCCCGGATTTCTCAGCCGTTTGGAACGCGAATTGAGCGGGTCCGTTGGGACGGCCACGGCCCATGCCATGATCGGCCAGATCGTGGGCGGCTCGTCAGTTTCGGTCGAAGATCTGCTGGCTGTGGCGGATGAATCCGCGCAATTGCTGGAATACTCCAGCCAGCTTGAGGTGAAGTCATCCGAGCTTAGCCGAACGGCGCGGCAACTGCGCGAGGCAAACTCCAAACTTACACAGGTGTCGGCGCAAAAGGACAATTTCCTTAGTCAGGTTAGTCATGAATTGCGGACGCCCATGACCTCGATCCGGGCGTTTTCTGAAATCATGCGTGACACTGAAGGTCTGAGCCGTGAGGAACAAACCCGATACGCCACAATCATCCACGATGAGGCGCTGCGATTGACTCGCCTGCTGGACGATCTGCTGGATCTGAGTGTTCTGGAAAACGGTCAGGTCAACCTCAACATCAGTGATGACAGTTTGCGTTCGGTTCTGGATCGTGCCGTGTCCAGCGCATTGGCCGGAGCAGGCCGCAAGATAACTGTACGGCGCGCACGAGCCGCTGAGCGGATTGTCTTGCACACGGATTTAGACAGGCTGGGGCAGGTGTTCATAAACCTGATCTCAAACGCACAGAAATACTGCGATGCGGTCGAGCCCGTTCTGACAATTTCAGCATATGATGTTGGCGGGCGGGTTATCATCGATTTCATCGACAATGGCAGTGGCATTCCACCCGGCGCGCGCTCGATGGTGTTCGAGAAATTTGCGCGCGTTGGCGTCGACAAAGCCGGCGGGGCAGGTCTGGGTCTGGCCATCTGCCGCGAGATCATGCAGCGACTTGGGGGTGAGATCACCTATCTGCCGGGACAGGGCGGAGCGGCGTTTCGAGTGAGCTTGCCTTTGGCTCATCGGCAAGCTGCTCAGTGATGCGGTCATAAAGAACTTTGTAACGTTCGGCGATGTAAACCTATTACCAGTTGCTGGAACAATTGGTGATCGGCGTCATGTCAGAAACCGTCAATGCCGCGTTGGCGCGAAAACTGACCGTTGGTCAGAAAGATCTGGGTGACCGTCCGCGCTCGGTTCTGCGGGCGCTGCGTCTGGGGTTTGCGCGGGCCGCAAACGACCGCGTGAATTTATCGCTTGCAGTAATAGGGGCTAAGCAATCCAGCCGGTCTGCAGAGGATCTGGTCGAAGCGATTGGTCCGGATTGGCTGTTGCTGGTGTTTGACGGGCCTGGGGGGCGTTTGGCGGCTTGCCTTGACCCGCATCTGGTGTCCGCCATCGTTCAAACCCAAACGATCGGAGAGGTCTTGCAGGACGATCCGGCTCCTCGTGCATTTACAGACACGGACGCCGCCATGTCTGCGCCTCTGATCGAAGCTGCTCTGACCCGATCCGCCGGTCTGATTGACCCGAGAGCAGAGCAGGTTTGCCTTGATGGTCATGAGTATGCATCGCGCGCTGCGAACCTTCGGGAACTGTCGCTGGCTCTGACAGATGAAGCATATCGGGTCTTTGATCTGACCGTCGATTTGGCCAATGGGATACGGCAAGGGCATATCTCGGTCTTTGTGCCAGAACCCCCAATCGTGTCTGACATAGCTGATGAGGCATTGGATCATTCAGGTCCGCGACTTGAGCATTCCTCGGGTGTGGTAAAAGCCGATTTGAACGCGGCTTTGTGTCGGATGACCGTGCCTTTGTCTATGCTGACCGCTATGCAAATTGGCGATATCCTGCCCCTGCGTGGGGCGCGTTTGGACCGAACCGAGATCCTGACGATCGAACGCACGCGGGCAGGTGTTGGTCGCTTGGGCCAGTGCGGAGGGTTGCGAGCAGTACGCTTGAACGAACATGCTGCGCTACCAGCGCTAAGCGGAACTGAAGCCCAGGAGTTTATTGAAAGCCGCGGAGGGATTCACCCGCAGGACAGTTTGGACGAACCAATGGCCAACGTGGTAGAAATCACACCCCCGGTGCCCATGACGGACTTTGAGGGGAGCCTTTCAGAAGATCTGATCCTGGACGACTCTGATCGGATGGTGGCCGAAATCTCTCAACTGGCCGGGCTGAATACACCCGAACCAGAGAATGGCAGCTCGTAACGCAGAGTGTTTAACCCGTTTTGGTGCGAAGACTGTCCAAAGCAGGGCGCAAATTTTCCAACTGATACCCTGCATTCGTCGTTGCGTTCAGGATTTCATCTGTACTCATTTGGTCGCATTGCCCCAAAGCCCAAACAACGGAACATCGCGTGCCTGACGCACAGTAGGCCAAGACCGGTCCGCCGCATCTCTCTGCCATCTCACGTTGCAGTTTCACGTTCTCGGGTGTCATCGTCTGATGCGTCAGCTCCAGCACCTCATACTCCATGCCCGCAGCACGCACGGCATCGCCGATTGCATCGGATTGCATCACGGGCGGGACCTCGACATTGGGGCGGTTGCAGATCACCTTCACAAAGCCGGCAGCGGCTATTGCAGGCACATCCTCAACTGTGATCTGCGGCGATACGGCATAGCGGGGGGTGATTGGTCGAATCTCCATGCCAATTCCTTAGGCCGCGTTTGCCGCTCTGTCCAGTTGCGCGCCAAAGGTTGGGGCAACGAACATGCCTGCCGCCATCGAAATTAGAAAGACCACACCGCCAAGCCCTCCGTAACTCAACGACGCCATCGCTGGTCCGGGGCAAAGACCAACCAGCCCCCAACCCATTCCAAACAGTACTGATCCTACGACCAACTTTCGGTCTACTTCGGGTTTTGCAGCTGGCGGAAATGCGTTCCCGGTCAAAGACTTGCGTCCTGCTGTCAAACGCCATGCGATCAGCATAGGCAAAATCGCTCCACCCATCACGAAGGCCAAGGTCGGGTCCCAGTTGCCGAAAACATCCAGCCACCCTTGAACCTTCGTCGTATCGGTCATGCCCGAAATCAATAATCCGGCACCGAAAAGTGATCCGGCAAGCAAAGCAATGAAAAGGCGCATCAGATCAGGCCCCACAAGTGACGCAACAAAACCAAGGTCACGCCCCCGGCTAGGATATAAAAGACGGTGGCCACGATCCCGCGCAGTGAAAACCGGGAAATGCCGCAAACCCCGTGACCAGACGTGCAGCCATTGGCGATGCGTGTGCCGACGCCAACCAGCAACCCTGCGATGACGACAAGGATCAAGTTGCTGGTAAGATGTGTCTGAACCTCGGGCGCAATCAGCGGGCGCAACAGAAACGGCATACCGATCAGGCCAGCAACAAAGGTCAACTTCTCGGCCATCGTATCGCGGGCGCTACCGTCGACAAGGCCGCCCAGGATGCCGCTTGCGCCCATGATCCGACCGTTGCCAAGCAGATAAACCGCCCCGCCCAGACCAATCAGTAAACCGCCGAACAGGCCCATGACCCACTCTATATTCATGAGGTTTATCCCTTTGTTTACCCGTATCAGAGTTTGTTGATCGGCAGTTTCAGAAAGACATCCCCTTCCTCATCTGCCGGGGGCATTTGGCCCGCGCGCATATTGACTTGCAAAGAAGGCAGGATCAGGCGTGGCATGGCCAGTGTCGCATCGCGTGCGTCGCGCATTTCCACAAACTCTTCGATGCTGCGGCCCTGTCCGATATGGACGTTCAGGGCCTTTTGCTCGCCCACGGTCGTTTCCCACGCGTATTCGTCGCGGCCAGGTGCCTTGTAATCGTGGCCCACGTAGATACGCGTCTCATCTGGCAGGGTCAGAATTTTCTGGATCGACGCGTAGAGGGTCGCCGAGGAGCCGCCGGGGAAATCGCATCGTGCCGTTCCGAAATCGGGCATGAACAGCGTGTCGCCTACAAAAGCTGCGTCGCCGATCACATAGGTCAGGCAGGCAGGCGTGTGACCTGGGGTGTGCAGCACGTCTCCGCGCATCTGGCCGATGTGGAAACTGTCGCCTTCCGAAAACAACGCGTCGAACTGGCTGCCATCGCGCTGGAACTCGGTTCCTTCGTTGAAAACCTTGCCGAACGTGTCCTGAACGGTGACGATCTGAGCACCAATCCCGATCTTGCCGCCCAGCTCCTGTTGCAGATAGGGGGCCGCAGACAGATGATCGGCGTGAACGTGGCTTTCCAGAATCCATTCAACCCTAAGGTCGTGACTGCGCACATAGTCGATGATCTGATCAGCCGAAGCGGTCGTTGTACGACCTGAGGCGTGATCGAAATCCAAAACGCTGTCGATAATGGCGCAGGCGCGCCCTTGTGGTTCGTAGACGACGTAAGACACCGTAAAGGTTTGATCGTCGAAAAACGCTTTCACTGCGGGCGTCATATTGTCCTCCGTTTCGGTTGCTTAATTCATATATGTATTTCGGAATGTGACACAACTGCCAATCTGAATTTGATGCCCGTCAAGGCAGGTTCGATTAAAATGGCTTAAACTTTAACCCATCTGCGCCGAATTGCCGAAATTACGATTACGTCAGGCAAAAACCCGCACATATTCAGGTTAACATCTGCGGGTCTTAATCCCGTTACCTATATGAGGGATACTGGCAACACTTGGGAGGATGGTTATGACAGCAACTAATCTGTATTCCGAAGCAGAACAGCTTGAACAAAAGCTTCAAGGCGCGTGTCTGGACACGCGATTGGCGCTGCAACCGAGTGTGAGCAAGGTTGTTGATCGAATGCGACAGCAGGGTATGCACGTGCCGTCGCGATTGCGGCGACTGGATGCGGCTTTGTGCGAAGACGCGATGGAAGCGCAGTTCGATAACCTGCCGATCTGACCTAGGCGGTCATCCGAAGGATATCCCGAGGATGACCATCATCAATCCAATAACCGACAAGAACAAAGAGGCCAGGTTCCAGGGCAGTACGCCCTGAACAACCGCGCGCAATTCGTCATCCGACAAACCGGCCTTGCGCGCTTTCATCACGCGAAGAATACACCAGACAAGACCGCAAAGCCCGGCAAGGGACAGGGCTGCTCCGCCCCAGGTGATGAATTCAAACATGGTTCCCCACATCTCATCGTGAACTGACCCCGCGCTTAACGGATCGGATCAGGTGGCACAAGTGCGTCTGAGGATTGGGTGCTTGCGACCCGGGCTACAGCACTGTATCCGGCATCTTGCATCAGATTTTCAGCCTTTGGGAGAGACGCATATGGAAGACATCAGCGAAGATCAGGCCGCCGCCAATTACCGCGTGACCGCAGGCGAGCTGCGCCAGTTCATCGAACGGTTCGAACGTCTGGATGCCGAGAAAAAGGACCTGGCCGAACAGCAGAAAGAAGTCATGGCCGAAGCCAAAGCGCGGGGCTACGACACCAAGGTCATGCGCAAAGTGATCGCGCTGCGCAAGCGTGACAAGGACGACATTGCCGAAGAAGAGGCTGTGTTGGAGATGTACAAAGAAGCACTTGGTATGTGAGACCTTCCACCGGGGAGGGGCAGTGCGTCTCCCTTGTCAGGCCAAAGGGCGAGTGTGGCTTGGGATTGGACCGCCGACCATATTTCCGACCTCATCTGCATCAAAGCGCATTGTTCTCGTCCTTTTGTGATTGTAAGGAAACTGCATAGCCCAAATGGGCCGCGCCGTGCGGGCGTGATGGAATGGTAGACATATCAGACTTAAAATCTGAAGGGCGTAAGCCCGTGTGGGTTCGAGTCCCACCGCCCGCACCACTTTGATCCGACACGACCATCCGTTTTATCGCAGATGCATTGGAACCGGTCGCGCTGGTTTGATCTAAACCGGATACCCCAGATTTTGAATCAACTTCCAAATGTCTTTGTTTGCCGCGGACAGCTTGTCAACGACGCGTTCAATTTCACATAAGGCATCGTCGTCCACTGTATCTTCGCGACCAAGTTTGATGTCGGTTTTACGATCCGCAATCCGCATCAGAATAGTCTTTGGATTGCCGCTTTCGGGGTCGAAGGAATAGATACAGTGATTGTATTTGTTGCGGATGCCCGACAGTTTGGTCAGTCGCTGTGTATGTGCAAGGATCGGGTCGCGGATTTGAGGCGACCGCCCCTCCATCTTGGCCAGCCGTTCGACCAGATCAATTCGAGCGCGGGTGGTGTTCAGCGTCAGAAAGATGATTACCGAGACGTCTTTGGATGCCCCCGTCAGGCCTGCTATCAGGTGGATCAACAGGCTTTCCGTATTGGTCCACATGTAATTCAACCTGCCAACCAATAAGATCAGGCGGTCGAACCGGGTTTCGAATGTGTCAGTCAAGGGCAGACTGCTGCGCCGCGTGAGGCGCGACCTCAAAATAGAAATGCGCCGCAGCGGTTCGGTTGCTGACGCCAATTTTACCCACCACATTGTGCATGTGCAGTTTGACTGTATGTTCCGTGATCCCTAGCTTGGCTGCGATAAGCTTGTTGCTTTTGCCTTGCGAAACAAGTTGCAGTACCTGTTTTTCACGACGGGTCAGTTTCGAATAGCGGGCATGTCTGTCGACACCATTTGGAGCAACCGGCGGCGCTTGGATAGCAGCCGGGGCGGGGCTTTGAGATGGGGTGTGAACGCAGTCAGCCAGAAAACTTGGTAAATACAGCTCTTCATGCATCAGCAATCTTAGGATTGCTCGCCATGCATCAGGTGCAACATTCATTGGCAGAAATCCGATCTCACCCAATTGCGCTCGATCCCACCCCTGAAACAAGCGGCGGGCCAAATCTTCCTTGCGATAAGCAAACGCCAAACAACCAGCGCCGGTCGAGTTGGTATAGGCATTGGGGCGCGACAGGAGATCTTCAAGCATCATTTGGTCGACAACGATAATCCTGTTACCGGTTGGCGCCTGCGCACGCATCGCTTCAAGGGTCTCGAAACGTTCTGCATGCACGCCAAATTCGGTCTGCACGCTTCTGAGCGTTTGATTGGAATAGAACAGCTCTTTCCCAACAAAGATTATCGATAGATCTTCTGAACAACTGTCAAGACTGGCATGTTCATTCTGCAAAGACTTACTCATTATTGCCCCCTACAAAACAGGCGTAACCGGAAATTGGTGCTTAATTAAATTAGAACCAGGGTAAAAAACGTTAACTAATCAAGGAATTATATTCTTTTTATTATAGCTCAAGTCTTGAATCTCTACAACCTGACGATGCACGACGGGCCGTTAAGTTATAGAACTATTGATTAGGTTTTAGTGCCTTCTTTTGTGTAAGCGGCGGAAACAATTGTGTTTATTTTTTGACTATATCCAGGTCTAGAACTTCGACCATGATCCAGCGCTGTCTTGAGCGCTTCGCTAAAATAATGTTAAAAGTCAAATACTTGAGTAAAGTTATACTTTCAATCAGCTAGGCGCGGGCTGATGTCGCTGCGAACATGGCCAAGCTTCAATTTCAGAAGCGACTATCCCTGACGTGATCGCCTTCAGCGTATTTCAGCATTGAATCAGAGGGTCACGTTTTCGGCTAAGCCGGGAAAGGAGGTGGCCTCGAATAAGTAAATGTACACCGCATTCAGCGCTTGTTTCGCTGCGTGTGGCTTTTTGTTTCAACCGCGCCTGATACCGCTTTGTAGATGAATGGCGGTCTGGCGTTCCAGAAATGGGATTTTGTTATGAGACGTAATGTAAATAATACCAACGTGACGACCGTCGATGAAATTAACGTCGAAAATCTGGATGCTCCGGTCAATGTTGAAATTCCTGTAGAAGAAGCCTTTGTCGAGGCTGATCTGACAGCGCAACAGCAGCAGCAAGACCAGAATGTCGACAACTCGAACGATCAGGGTCAGGGCCAAGACCAAGGCCAAGGACAGGATCAGGGTCAAGACCAAGGCCAGGATCAGGGTCAAGACCAAGGTCAAGGTCAGGATCAAGGTCAGGGACAAGACCAGTCGCAGACACTGGATGCCGGTGACGACAGCAACGACAACTCGAACAACAACGCCATTAATATCGACTTTGGTGGTGGTGAGTGGATACCGCGCGACGATGATCAGGTTGATTTGGATCTTGGGGATTCCGCGACGGTTGGCGACGTGATCACCGCAGGTCGTGATCTGACCTATGATCCCGGCGATGACATGAACCTGGACATCTCAATGGATGGTGCCGGTACGGCGATGTCATCAGTCAACAATCAGGTTGCCAGCCTGAGTGATGACGACACGCTGGAATCAGCGAGCGTTGCCAACAATTCAGGCTTCTACCAGAACGGCGATGCAAATGGTGGGACAGCCACGGCTGCTGAAGGTATTCGCGCGAATGCAGATGGCGGAACCTCGGGTGACGGCGGAACCACAGTAGGTGGTTCGGCAAACTCATCAACGCTTGGCAGCCACGCGTGGGCGGCAGGTGGTGACACCGGCAGCGCCGATGCGGACTCGGCAGGCGGAGACGGTGGGTCTTCGGGTGACGCGTCCAACGCAAGTATGGGCATGGGCACTTCCGATGCCAGCTCGACCGGCGACAGCTCGGGTGGCAACGGGGGCGATGCAGATGGTTCGGCCTCTTCGGACAACGATGGCACCACAAGCGTGGACGGTGATGGAACCGGCGGCGCCGGTGGCAGCGCGGATTCGTTCGGCTTGGGTCTTGGTCTGGGTCTGTCCGGTGCAAGCTCGTCGGGTAACGCCGACGGCGGAGACAGCGATTCCGACTCGACCGGAACCGGTACCGGTACTGCAGACAACGCAACAGATGCGTCCGGATCGGACGGCGGTGACGGTAATGCTGCGACCGAAGGTTCAGCTTCGAACAGCAGCGATAGCGACACCGAAGCCAATGACGCCTCTGCAGGCGACAACACAGCGGATGGCACTGCAGACAGCGGTGCGGACAGTTCGGCTGATGGTGACGGCGGTGACGGAACTGGCGGCGACGGCACGGGCGGTGACGGAACCGGCGGCGACGGAACCGGTGGTGACGGAACCGGCGGTGACGGCGAAGGTGGTTTTGCTGCGTTGCTTGAAGCTGCAATCATGGAGCTGCAGGAAGAGCTTGGCATGATTGATGCGGAACCCGGTGAAGGCGGTGACGGAACCGGCGGCGACGGAACTGGCGGAGATGGTGACGGCGGTGACGGAACGGCTGGAGACGGCTCGGGCGGCGATGGTTCCGGTGGCACTGCTGATGCGGATTCCGACGCTCAGGGTGTTGGCGATCAATCGGCAAGTGGTCCTGATATCGACCAGAGCCCAGGCGATGTGAACGGTTCAGCCAGCAACTCGCAAGCCACAGATGGCAGCGGCGGTGACGGCGGTTCGAATGCAGCCGACGGCGCGGCAGATGCGATGGGCTCTGGCACATCTGCAGCTGACGGTGACGGCGGCGCAGGTGGCAGCACCACTCCGACGTCTACATCCAGCGGCAACGGTGCCGGATCTGCCGATGCAGCCAATACCGCAGGCGGCGGCGGTGCAGCGGATGTCTTCGGAGACGCAGATACAAACGGTGCAGCGGACAGCCTGGCCGAAGCGATTGCCGGATACGGCGGCGCGGGTAGTTCCGACAACGACTCGACCTCGACCGGTTCCGGTGATGCGACGGGTTCGGCTGACTCGGGCAACGGTGGTGCCGGTGGCGCGTCTGCTGCAAACGGCGGAACCAGCGGAGCCTCGATGGGCAGCGCAACCTCGGGTGACACCATGGGTGGCACCATCACGGGCGGCAGCGCAGCCGGAGCCTATTCGGGTGACGGTGGCGCAGGTGGCACGGGTGGCAACTGGGGCGCAAACAATGGTGGCGATGGCATCGTGACCGGCGAATCCTACGCCTCGGCTGCGGCGGTTGTCGATACTTCGGCCTTCAACCAATCGATCGTCATGGGTGCCAACGTGCTTGGTAACTCGGTCGATACGACCATGGTTGGCGGCTCGATGACGTCCTCGTACGCAAGCGACGACACCGACACCTAAGTCAAACAAGCGGGGCCCGCATTTTCGGGCCTCGTCTCATTTTACAAAACTGCCGGGGCCGTAAAACGCGGCCCCGGCCCAACAGAACCCAGACCGGAAATTTGTGCTGGCACGGGTGAAAAGGAAAACCGACATGGCCCTAGACAGTATTTCTGAAACGATAGCGCATTTTGTTGGAACTTTTGAGCTTACGATCGAACAGTCCCGGTTGCGGGATCAATACGAAGAATTCACCGCTCTGAGGCGCAAAGCCGAAATCGAAGGGTTGGAAGATCCGGCCTCGATCCACATCAAGGCAGACCTTGATATTCCTGCGGGCGAGTACAAAGCTTTGCCCTATACTTTCCAACCCTCTGACCCCGAATTGCCGCTGCCGAACGCGCCTACCGTGCCGGTGTCCGAAGCGATGGTTGTTATCGATGGTTCCGCAGAACCTGTGCGGTATGTGCCGGAAAATGAAATAAGCGATTCAGGCCCGTCTTCGTTTGTCCAACTGATCATTCTGCCGCCTGAAACAGTGCCTTTGGGTTCGGCTGTGACCGTTACGGTACAAAGCGTCTACATGCGCGATAACGACGTCGTGGGCGAGGGCGACTTCCGGGATCCTGAGGTTCTGATGGCCCAGGGCGAGCAGATGATGGATATGGCTCTGTCGCTTCACGCCATTGCTGCGCCATCATTTTCACTCGCGGACTACCAATCGACAGAAATGCTTGAGGCGCTGGCCGAACAGATGGCAAACCCGGTGATCGCGGACATTGAAGGCGTGATTGTGCACCAGTTCCATGGCGACGATGCGTTGGGTGTGATCGTCAACGGCGAATACGTAACGGACGCTCCGGAATGGAAGGATCTGCTTCCCGAATATCATCAGCCTGATGACACGGAAGACACGGCCGAGCTGCCGTATCCCGATGAATGGGATCAGTCAAAGGACCCGGAATTTGATGACGGGCACCTGGTTGTGACCGGTGGCAACGTTGCGATCAACGCCATGTCGGCCACTGTGGCTTGGGTGGACGCCCCGATTATTGCTGTTGGAGGGCAAGCGGTCAGCCTGACGGCTATTAGTCAGGTCGCTGTTGTTTCCGACTGGGATCAAGGTGCTCCGGGAACGGGAAGTGGTACGAATATCGTGCAGACTTCGCAAATCGAGGTCGAGTCCAAAACAGCACCTTGGCTTGGTGCAACATCAGGCGCTGCGGCAGCGGCGCCGCTTGTTATCGTAGACCATGTTCAGGGTGATCTGGTCGTCGCGAATTTCATCAAGCAGGACATCGATGCCACAGATATCGACCAAATCGAGACCGAAATTTCGGCTTCGTCGACCGTGTATGCGATGGGCGACAACGAGATGTACAACGTCTCGGACCTTATTCAGTTGGGCAATTACTATGATGTGATCATCATCGACGGAAACATGGTTTCTGTGGACGTTGTGAACCAGACGCTCGTTTTGGTGGATGACGATGTGATCAGCGGCGGCATGGACCCGTCAATGGATGAAGACGCAGCCGGGGACGACGAAAACCTGGTCATGAATGAAGCCTCTGTCAAAACGGTTGGGGACGATACCTATCAGGACATGTCCCAAGAGATGTCCGACACTATGGCGCTGGCCGATGACGACATTGCCGCGCTTGAAGACGCCTTGTTGAATGATCCCAATTTCGCCGGGATGGAGCAGATCCGTGTTCTGAAGATCGACGGAGATCTGGTTCAGGTGAACGTCGTTGAACAGACCACCGTGATGCAGGATCAGGATGACATTGAGCTATCCGGCCCCGAAGCGCCGCAGACCGAAGTGGTCGCCGGCAGCAACGCCCTGTTGAACAGCGCAAGTGTGACCAAGATGGGTGTGGATTCGACAATCATGGCCGCAAACGGAGCATATTCGGATCTGCTTTTGCATCAGGCCAGTCTGCTGGATATGCCCACGAATGAAGACATAACGGCAATGACCAACGAAGCCATCGCCGCCATAATGAGCGATATGAGTGTCGCGCAGCCGGATGCTGCGTTGGCCTTGACCACTCCGGCAACAGATACCACGACCAACGACGACGGCCTGCAATCCGTGCTGGCCTGATTTTCCTGTTTTTTACCGAGTGACCAAAAGGTTAGTAGATGTCGATCGTATTCACGTCGCGCCGCCCTTACTTATCCAGCCCCCTGGACAGACAGGGCGGAGGAAGGCCGCAAAGCCAAAATCTTGGTGCAAGGGTGAAACCCGCGCCCGAAAGGCCCAAAATCGCACCGCGTCTGCATCTGACAGAGCAGATGCGCGTACCAAACCCAGATGAAAAACAGTCAGAGAAACCTGAGAAACTGAAACACGCCGAGGACCAACACCACTCACAGGAACAACGGCGCGCTGATCCTCCCCATCGGCGCGTGCAGCCGCAGCCCGCACAAGACAAAGACCCAACGGGTGGCGGCAATGGGGTGGCCGATGCTGACGGCCCCGATCAGGTAACCGCCGAGGAAACGACTGCGCGTAAGACCCCCTCTGCGCGTGCAGCCGGCGAAAACCGCATGGGCACCACGATCGAGGCCAAGGCGAACCAGCCACTGCCGCAAAATCAGACCGGCGGCGGTGATGGCAAAGGGCCACCCCAAACTTTTCACAAGCGTACCCCGCCAGAGGATTTTCAGCGTACCTTGCAGGTGTCGATCCGCGCGATCTGGCGCAACCTTGCTTTTGTGCTGGTTCTGACTTGCGCCACCAATATCCTGATCCTGGCGATCCCGATTTACCTGTTTCAGATCAGTGACCGCGTTCTGACCAGCCGGTCGTTGGACACATTGATCATGCTGACCGCAATCGTTGCAGGCGCGGTGATCTTTCAATCGGCCTTTGACGCGGTGCGCCGGTTCATGCTGATGCGCACCGGGGTTGAAGTGGCAGCCCGCTTGGGCGCACCTGTGCTCAGCGCGGCGGCCCATGCGTCTCTGCATGGCAACGGGCGCGAGTATCAGACGCTGGGCGATTTGCAGCAACTGCGTGGCTTTTTGGTATCGGGTACTCTGATCTCTTTCTTGGATGTCCCTTTCGCGCCTGTGTTTATCCTGATGATTTTCCTGGTGCATCCGCAGTTGGGCATGATCGTTGTCGTGACCGCGCTGCTGTTGATGACGATTGCCTTGATCAACCAGAAAATGACAGCCAAACCTTTTGCCGAGGCCAACAAGGCGCAGTCGCTGGCGAACCAGCATCTGGATTCGATGTCGCGCAACAGCCAGATCATCAACGCGCTGGCCATGATCCCCGAAGCCGTGCGGATCTGGGGAAGGGACACTGCTCAGTCTTTGACATGGCAAGTGCGCGCGCAGGACCGCAACGTGATCTTCGCCGCGGTTTCGCGCGCTGTAAGGTTACTGACCCAAATTGGTATCCTGGGCTGGGGCGCCTATCTGGCCCTGCAAGGAGAGATCACCGGCGGGATGGTGATTGCCGCCTCGATCATTGCAGGTCGTGCCTTTGCGCCCATCGAAGGTTCGATTGAAGGCTGGAACAGCTATTTGCTGACACGCGGGGCTTATGGACGGATCAAAGCGTTGCTGTCGACCTCGGCATTGCAATACGAAAAACTGCGCCTGCCGCGCCCCGAGGGCCGTTTGGATGTTGAACGCCTGCTGTATGTGCCCGGTGGGACCAAACGGGTGGTTTTGAACGGGATTACATTCTCGCTGATACCGGGAGAAACGTTGGCCATTATCGGCAATTCCGGTGCGGGGAAGACGACGCTGGGGAAAACACTGGTCGGGTCTATCCTGCCGACTTCGGGCAGTGTGCGGCTGG
Source organism: Ruegeria sp. HKCCD4884 (assembly GCF_013110855.1). Lineage (NCBI taxonomy): Bacteria > Pseudomonadati > Pseudomonadota > Alphaproteobacteria > Rhodobacterales > Roseobacteraceae > Ruegeria > Ruegeria sp. HKCCD4884. The sequence continues at coordinate 5,733 of NZ_WVRJ01000005.1, read as the reverse complement.
ACCTGATGGATATTCGCAACTGGGATCCACGCCAGTTTGGGGAAAGCATCGGCTACCTGCCGCAGGATGTCCAACTGTTCCCCGGCACGATCAAGGACAACATTGGTCGGATGCGGGCCGATGCGACCGACGAACAGATCCACGATGCTGCCGTTTTGGCCGATGTTCACAACATGATCGCGACCCTGCCGCAAGGGTATGAGACGGTGGTCGCCGCAGATGGCGCGCCTTTGTCCGGTGGGCAAAAGCAACGTATAGCGCTGGCACGTGCGTTCTTCGGCAACCCGAGAATGGTTGTGCTGGATGAGCCAAACTCGAACCTCGATGTTGCCGGTGACAAAGCGCTCGCCCGAGCGATTGAACAGGCGCGCGAAAGCAAGATCACCGTGGTCGTTATCACGCAGAAACCGACGCTGTTGAACGTGGTCGACAAGATCATGCTGCTGACCGATGGGCGCGTGGCCCTGTTCGGGCAGCGCGATCAGGTTCTGCAACAGATCAACGCGCCGCGCAAACAAACCGGAATTGAAGGCCAGCAGGGGGGCTGACCATGAATGACCTCGTACCTGTGGAGAATTCTACCGATGAACCTCAGCTTTGGTATGCCGAGGTTCCGCGCTCGATCAACCGGCTGATTGCCATCGGGCTGATCATGCTTCTGGTGTGCTTTGGCGGTTTTGGGGTCTGGTCCTTCAGCGCCCCTTTGGCGGCAGCGGTGATTGCACAGGGCAGCTTTGTGGCCACCGGTCGCAACAAGATCGTTCAGCATCTTGAAGGCGGCATCATTGAAGATATCAAGGTGGTCGAAGGTCAGTCGGTTCAGGCCGGGCAAGTGCTGATGACGTTGGACCAAACCTCGGCACAAGCTAATGAGCGTGAACTGTTCATCCGCAAACTGCGCCTGCAAGCCATGACCCAACGGCTGCTGGCCGAATACGGTGAACGCGACCGACTTGTCTTTTCCCCTGATCTTGTCGAGGCATCCGATGATGTCGAGGTCATGGCTATTCTCGATGGGCAAAAGCTCAGTTTTGACGTGTCGCGCAAGACGTTGCTGAATGATGTCGCATTGCTTGAGCGGAACATGGAAGCGTTGAAAATCCGGTCCAGCGGCTTTGAGGCTCAGTTGGACAGCATGATGCGGCGCGCCGAGATTTTGCAGGAAGAATACGAGGCCAAGAGCCAACTTTACGAAAAGGGGTTGGTCCGCAAGGGTGAGCTCAACACGATCCGTCGCGTTCAGGCCGAGGCCGAGGGACAACAGGCGCGCTTGCAGGCCGAAGCCGCCGAGATCAACCAGATGCTGTTGAAATACGAAGAGCAGATCATGCGCACCCGATCTGCCTATCGTGAAGCTGCGCTGGATGAGTTGGGCGTGATCGAAGCCGATCTGGAAAGCGTGCGTGAAAAATCCCGTCAGGCCCGCAGCGTTCTGGACCGGGCGGTTGTCCGGGCCCCAGTTACCGGTACAGTCGTGCGGCTGCACTACCACACGCCGGGCGGTGTTATTGAAACTGGCGAACCCATTGCCGAGATCCTGCCTGCCGATGCCCCCCTGATCATCGAAGCGCAGATTCCTCGTACGGAAATCGACAGCGTGATTACAGGGCAGACGGCCTCGGTGCGTCTGATCGCGTTGAACCAACGCACGACCCCGGTTTTGTATGGAGAGGTTTTCTATATTTCTGCTGACGCTTTGCCTGAACAGACCACAGGCAGCCCTCAAGAAGTGTATCTGGCACGTATTTCCCTTACTCCGGATGAACTGCAACGTGTCAGCGGCTTTATCCCAACGCCCGGGATGCCCGCAGAAATCATGATCCAGACTGAAGAGAGGACCTTTGCCGCCTATATCGCGAAACCAGTGTCAGACAGCATGTCTCGCGCATTTCGTGAGCATTGAGGTCACGGCTACACCTTCCAATTTTTGCATGTTATCCTTTGCCGGAACAGGTGAAGGAGTACACACATGCCGGTAACGGTCAAAGACATGATGGCGGCCGCCAATGCGGTGGTTGCGCGGATTGATACAGCGCAGGCGAAGACCATCCTGGAACAGGGCGGTCTGCTTCTGGACATTCGGGATGCATCGGAATTGCAAGCCACCGGTCGTGCCGCCGGGGCACATCATATCCCGCGCGGAATGCTGGAGTTCCGGGCAGATGACACGCTGCAATCCCACGACCCGGAATTGCGCAAAGACCGTCCCATCATTTTACATTGTGCTTCGGGTGGGCGTGCAGCGTTGGCTGGCAAGCTGCTGAAAGACATGGGGTATCAGCAGGTCTACAACCTTGGCGGTTTGGTGGATTGGGTGAACGGGGGCGGCGAACTTGTCAGCGCCTAACATATGGGCGTTTCGCATCCGACCCAAATCAAAGCAAAACACATTCGAATCGTGTGATATTTAGCTGGAAGTCACCAAAAGGAATTCCGGCCATGTTTCGCCTTGCCGCTATGCTGTATTCACTGATCGCAACTGCCCTGTCGGGCTCGGCTGTGATCGCCGTTTTGTCTGCCGGTATGGTTTCGGTCAGCGCGATTGTTGGTGCCGCAGCAGCAGGGGCCGTGCTTGCTGCGCCCGCGTCTTGGATGGTCGCCAAGCGGCTGTATCAGGGCGCATGATCAAGCGTTCAGAAACGTTCTGACGGCCGCTTCAAATTCGCGCGGTTTCTCGGCGTGCAGCCAATGACCGGCTCCGGGAATTTTGGCAAACCGTGCGTTGGGAAACAGCGCGCGGATTTTGTCACGATGCTCTGGCAGAACATATTCTGATGCACCACCTGACAAAAACAGAGCGGACCCGTTCCATGAGGCATCCAAGTTGGGAAAGCCCATGATGTTGGGCATCTGGTCCGCCAATACATCCAGATTCAACAGCCAACGTTTGCCATTGATGTCCAGGGATTGCGTAAAGAAGCTCTGCAGTGCTTTTTCAACACCCAGTTCAGCCAGTTGCTGCTCTGCGTCTGACCGGCGTTCGATGCGTGAAAAATCAACTGCCCGCATGGCCTCGATGAACTGGATCTGACTATGCGTGTATTTCACTGGAGCAATGTCTGCGACCACCAGCTTGTTCACCAATGACCCGTGTTGCAGCGCCAGCGTCATCGCAGCCTTGCCGCCCATCGAATGCCCCAGCACATCGGCCTTGCCGCCGTACTGTTCGATGACTTCGGCGATGTCCTGCGCCAGATGCGGATAGTCATGCTGAACGTCCCACATGCTGCGCGCGTGATTGCGCATATCCACTGCCACGACCTGCCGTTCGTCCGAAAGCCGTTTGGCAATCACACCCCAGTTGCGGGCGGATCCATACAGGCCATGTGCAATGATAAGCGGCGGAAGGGCGGTCGGTTCGCCATGTATTATTGTATTCAACATGTCCCGAGTGATACCCGCACGCGCTGCGGACGACTAGCCCCATTGTAGGTCTTTGAACCAAAGGCTAGATTGCTGCGGCAGGAGGTCCCATGTCGCAGGACACAGACATTCAAACCCGGATTGCCGAGACCGTGGCCTTGCTGCGGGCCAAGCTTGGCGTGCGGGACAAAACGCTTGAGGCGTCGATCCGTAAAGCCAAGCGTCGCCTGCCGCGACGTGTCTACAAGCAAGCCATGGTGTTGGCACGGTCCGAGGCGATGGCTGCGCATCCCAAACTGAGGCAGGTACTGGACACACCCAAGCTGATCCGCGCGTCAGATGTCGTGCAAGGACATCTCAGCGCGATCAATCTGGCCGACCGCAGATGGGGCTGGTTTTTGGGAATGCTGGGTGGGTTGGCCTTTAACTTGCTGGCACTGACGACACTGCTGCTGGTTTTTCTGTGGTGGCGTGGCTTGATCTGACCTTGGGTTCCGGACTATGCGCAGGGATCTGAACGTGGTTCAATCTCTGAGGGCGCAATGGCAACCAAAGCACAAATCCGGCGAGAGCAGTTGCGCGAAAAACTGGTTGAGGCGGCCGAGATACGCATCGATCAACACGGTCTGAGCGACCTTCGTGCACGCGATCTGGCCAAAGATGCTGGATGCGCATTGGGTGCCATATACAACGTGTTTGAAGATCTGAACGCGATTGTCATGGCTGTAAACGGGCGTACGTTCAAACGTCTTGGGCAAGCTGTCGGAACGTCTTTTGACGGCAGTGAGCCACCAATGCAGCGCCTGATTGTCATGAGCACGGCTTACCTGCATTTCGCCGACAAAAATACCAATCTGTGGCGGGCTTTGTTTGATCTGCAGATGCCGAATGATGGCTCGGTACCCGATTGGTATCGCAGCGCGTTGAAAGACCTGTTTTCCTTTATTGCCGAACCTGTCAGCGAGTTGTTCCCCGAATTGGATCGAGTCGAGATGGATTTGATGACACGGGCGCTGTTCTCATCGGTGCATGGAATTGTCACCCTTGGGCTAGAGAACCGTATCTCAGGCGTGCCGCCTGAACAGATTGAACGCATGATCGCGCAGGTTCTTTCACGAATTGGAAACAAATAGTTTCCTGAACGCCGTTCATGAAAGTACTTGAACGCTGTTCAAGAAATTGCTACCTCCGAATTGTGAACGATGTTCATGAATTTGGAGGATCACATGTTCAATACATTGAAGACCCTGATGAATGGTGCAAATGCCCGGGCCGAAGACAGGCTGCGCGATAGTTTTTCAATTGAGCTGATTGACCAGAAAATCCGGGAGGCCGACCAAAATCTTAAGGCCGCCAAGTTGACGCTTGCCAGCCTGATCCAGAAGCAACGCGGTGAAACCCGCCAAATCGAAACCTTGCAGGCTCGCATCCAGGATTTGATGGAAAGGACCCGTCAGGCGCTGGCAGATGATCAGCAGGATCTTGTTCAAAGCGCGGCGCAGGCGGTTGCAGATTTGGAAAACGAATTGGCGTTGCGCCAGCAAACCGTCGACCGGCTTGAGGCGCGTATCTTGCAACTGCGCCACTCGGTGCAAACGGCCAACCGCCGTATTCTGGATCTCAAGCAAGGCGCAATCTCGGCGCGAGCGGTGAAACGAGAGCAGGGGCTGCAAAAGCGGCTGAACCGTCACTTGGGTGGCACCAGCCCGGCGGAAGAGGCGGAAGAGCTGATCGCCCGAGTGATGTCTCAGGATGACCCGTTTGAACAATCCGAAATCCTGCGCGAGATCGACGAGGGCTTGGATCACAGCACCGTGGCCCAACGGATGGAAGAGGCCGGGTATGGCCCCAAAACCCGCTCTAGCGCAGCGGAAGTTCTGAGCCGCCTTAAGGCTCAATCCTGAAACTGACGAACCCGTATTTTGACTAAGGAGACTTCAAATGACTAACCGTGATGAAAACAACTTGATCCTGATGCTGAACGGTGCTGGCGTGGCTGTGGCTTATCTGTTGCTGGGTATCTCTTTGTACTTGTCTACCGACGTGCCGCTGGCGACCAAGGGTTACTGGGGTATGGGCATCGTTTTGCTGACACTCAGCCTGATCAATGTTGTGAAATACCGCTTTGACAGCCGCTCGGCTGAGGATCGCATCAACAGGATCGAAGAGGCGCGAAATGAGAAACTGCTTGAAGATGCTTTGAAAGAGGCCGAGGGCGAGGTCTGATCCCACCCGTTCCGGCCGTTGCGTTTGGCCCGAGCCTTAGTAAGAAAAACGGCGCCTCAGAGGCGCCGTTATCATTTGTGTTTTATAGATTACAAGTTCGGATAGATTGGGAAGCGGGCGCAGAGGTCTGCGACCTCGGCTTTG